>JAEZGC010000025.1 GCA_023437345.1 Actinomycetes bacterium | reverse complement strand
GTCGGTGTACCGCGAGACGTAATCGCTGAAGAAGGGCACCTGCCGGTCGACGAAGTTCTCCTTCAGGATGACGTGGCCCATCGCCATCGCCAGCGCGGCGTCGGGGCCCGCCGGGGCGGGCAGCCACTCGTCGGCGAACTTGACGTTGTCGGCGTAGTCGGGACTCACCGTGACGACCTTGGTGCCGCGGTAGCGCACCTCGGCCAACCAGTGCGCGTCCGGTGTGCGGGTGACCGGGACGTTGGAGCCCCACATCATCAGGTAGGTGGCGTCCCACCAGTCGCCGGACTCCGGGACGTCGGTCTGGTCGCCGAAGACCTGCGGAGAGGCCACCGGCAGGTCGGCGTACCAGTCGTAGAAGGAGGTCATGGCGCCACCGATCAGGTGGTTGAACCGGGTGCCGACCGCGTGCGAAACCATCGACATCGCCGGGATCGGCGAGAACGACACACAGCGGTCGGGACCGTAGCTCCCGATCGTGTTGACGTAGGACGCGGCAGCGATCTCCAGTGCCTCGTTCCACGAGACCCGGACCAGCCCGCCCTTGCCGCGGGCCTGCTGGTAGCGGCGCCGGGTCTCGGGGTTGTTCGCGACCTCGGCGAAGGCCAGCACCGGGTCGTTGAGGCGGGCCTTGGCCTCGCGGTACGCCTCGACGAGGACGGCCCTGGCGTATGGGTAGCGCACCCGGGTCGGCGAGTAGGTGTACCAGGAGAAGGCCGCGCCGCGGGGGCAGCCGCGCGGCTCGTACTCGGGGCGGTCAGGGCCCGTGGTCGGGTAGTCGGTCTGCTGCGACTCCCAGGTGATGATGCCGTCCTTGACGTACACCTTCCACGAGCACGAGCCGGTGCAGTTCACCCCGTGCGTAGAGCGAACCACCTTGTCATGGCTCCATCGGTCGCGGTAGAAGACGTCACCCTGGCGGCCGCCCTCGCGGAACACCGCCCGGCCGTCGTCGGTCTCCTCCCACCTGGTGAAGAAGCGCCCGAGCTTCAGCAGCGCGTCGGCCGCCGGCCCGTCGAACCGTCCCCGTCCGGTCGTCATGGCTACTTCCTACCATCGGCGCGCCGGTGGCGTCTCGGCTTTGTTCCAAGAAACTTTGGACTTTCCGGCTCAGCCCCCCGCGAAGGGCGGCAGCACGTCGATCCGGGCGTCCACCGGGAGCGGCGCGGTGGGTTCGGCTACCTGCCGGCCGTCCACGAGGATCGAGCAGCGGGTGAGGACGCGGGACAGCTCCGGTCGCAGCTCGGCCAGCCGCGAGATGAGCTGTGTCGTGCTCAGCGGCCCGGCCACGTCCTGCTGGCGCAGGCCGGCGGCGTCGGCGGCTGCGGCGTAGAAGTTGACCTGCATTCAGCCTCCTATCGAACTCATTGTGCGCCGTGGCGGTTCGAAGCCCGGGGTGTCGATCCCGTGGCCGGGCCCCTTGCCGCGGTGGGCGCCCAGCCAGTGGGCGGCGAGGTCGGCGTCCGCGGCGCCGTCGCGAAGCGGGGTACGCAGGTCGGTCTCGGTCTGGCTGAACAGGCAGGTGCGCACCTGCCCGTCGGCGGTCAGCCGGGTGCGGTCGCAGGCCCGGCAGAACGGCCTGGTGACCGAGGCGATCACGCCGATCCTGCCCCGCACGGTGCCGTCGCTGCCGACCACCTGCCAGTCCTCGGACGGGGCGGCGCCGCGCTCGGGCAGCGGGACAAGCCGGTAGTGCTGCTGCAACTGGTCGAGAACCTCGGCTGCGGTCACCATCGCCGAGCGCGCCCAGCCGTGCCGCGGGCCGAGCGGCATCTGCTCGATGAACCGCAGCTCGTACCCGCGCTCCAGGCAGAACTCGGCCAGCGGGACGACGTCCTGCTCGTTGGTGTCCCGCATCACCACCGTGTTGACCTTCACCGGGCGCAGCCCGCTGGCAGCCGCCGCTTCGAGCCCGCGCAGCACCTCGGGCAGCCGGTCGCGCCGGGCGAGCGTCGCGTAGCGCTCCCGGTCGAGGGAGTCGAGCGAGACGTTGACCCGCTGCAGGCCTGCCGCCACCAGCTCGTCCAGCCTGGTGTCGAGGCCGATGCCGTTGGTGGTCAGCGCGGTCTCCGGCGGTTCGCCCTCCACCGTCCGAAGTCCGCGGACCGCCGCGATGATGGCGGCGAGCCCCGGCCGCAGCAGCGGCTCGCCGCCGGTGACCCTGACGGTCCGCACACCGAGCAGCTCGACCGCAACCTTGACCAGGCGGACCACCTCGTCGTCGGTCAGGATGGTCGCTCCGGGCAGCCAGGCCAGTCCCTCGGCGGGCATGCAGTAGCTGCAGCGCAGATTGCACCGGTCGGTCAGCGAGACCCGCAGATCCTCGGCAACCCTGCCGTAGCCGTCCCGCAGGCGCTGCACCGACTGTGTGGCGAGCGTCACTTGTTGCCCCCGGGATCTCTCGAGCTGCCTCCACCGTAGCCGCGGATTGTTACGATTATCTAGTACAAAAGCGAATGGCAGCCGGGGGCAGGGCGTCGATGACAGCGGCCAGTGAGCGGGTCCACAGCGGCCTGGGACCGACCAGGGCTGCCGTGCTCGGCTACCTTCGTGGGGCGGCCGAGCCGCAGTCGGTGGTGGCGGTCGCCACCGCCCTTGGCCTGCATCCCAACTCCGCCCGCTTCCACCTCGACGCGCTCACCGGGCAGGGCCTGGCGGCCCTCCAGCACGAGAAGCGCACCAGTCCGGGCCGGCCACGGCGGCTGTACACGGCCGAGCCCGAACCGCCGGCCGACCCGATCGGCCTACCGGGCCTCGCCGCGGCGCTGGTGCGCCACCTCGACCGGCTGGGCGACGGCTCCGGCGACGAGGCCGAGGCCGCCGGACGGTTCTGGGGCCAGGAGCTGGCCGCCGCCGAGCCCGACGGCCCGCCGCTGGACCGGGTGGTCGGCACCCTCGGCAGGCTGGGCTACCAGCCCGTCGTGGAGCGCGAGCCCGCCGAGACCATAGTGCTGACCCCCTGCCCGCTCGCTGCCCTGCAGGCCACGCCGGCCGACGGACGGATCCCCGCCTTCTGCCGGCTCCACCTCGGCCTGATGCGCGGTCTGCTGGCCGACGACCCGGATCTGGCGGTCGCCGGGCTGGAACCCTGGGCCACCCCGACCAGCTGCGTAGCTCGGCTGGAACGGCGCTCGGATGGCTAGCACCCCGGCGCCGGGTGGGCGCGGCCCCGAGCCCGTCAGCGGGCTGCCGGCGGCCCGCCGCAGCCTGAGCGTGGCGGAGTACGTCGCCGAACTGGCGGCTCTGCTCCCGCCCGACCCCCGCAGCGAGCAGGTGCCGCTGGACGAGGCGCTGGGCCGCGTCCTCGCCGAGCCGGTCACCGCGCGGACCGCCAACCCCGCCTTCGACAACTCGGCGATGGACGGCTACGCGGTCCGCTTCGAGTCGATGACGACGGTGCCCGTCCGGCTTCGGGTGGTGGGTGAGGTGGCCGCCGGCAGCGCCGACGAGCCGGTGATCGGGGCCGGAGAGTGCGTCAGGATCATGACCGGCGCGCCGCTGCCCGGCTCCGCCGACACGGTGGTGCCGGTGGAGGACACCGACGGCGGCGTCGACGTCGTGGAGCTGAGAAGGGCTCCCGTCCGGCGCGGCGCCCACGTCAGGCTGGCCGGCGAGGACTACCCGGCCGGCGTCACGGTCGCCGCCGCCGGTGACCGGCTGACCCCCGGCCTGCTGGGCGCGGTGGCCGCCGCGGGAGCCACCACGGTGGCGGTGCGGCTGCGTCCGGTGGTGGCGGTCTGCGCCACCGGGGACGAACTCGTCGCCGACGGCTCGGCGCTGGGTCGCGGGCAGCTCTACGAGTCGAACTCGCACGTCCTGGCTGCCGCGCTGCGCCGCGACGGGGCACAGGTGGTGCGCGGCGGCCCCGTCCCCGACCAGCCTGGCGCGCTGGCCGCGTGGCTGGACGAGGCGACGGCCACCGCCGACCTCGTGGTGCTGACCGGAGGGGCGAGCGTCGGCAGCCACGACGTGGTGCGCGACCTGCTCACCGAACGGGCCGATGGGGTGTTCCGCCACGTCCGGGTGCAGCCCGGCAAGCCGCAGGGCTGGGCGCGGTGGGGCGATGTCCCGGTGGTAGCGCTGCCCGGCAACCCGCTGTCGGCTGCGCTGTGCTACGAGGTCTTCGTCAGGCCGCTGCTCGAGCAGCGGGTCCAGGCCGCACCCGCCGCAACGTTCACAGCTGTCGCCGCCACCGGCTGGACCTGCCCGTCCGGGCGGGCGCAACTGCTGCCGGTCCTGCTCGAGACCACCCCGGACGGCAGGCTGCTGGCCCGAGCCGCGCACCAGCGCGGATCAGCGTCCCACCTGGTCTCTTCGCTGGCCGCCGCCGACGGGATCGCCGTGGTCGCCGAGGAGGTCGACCGGGTGGCCGAGGGCGACCCGGTCCAGGTCAGGCTGTTGGTGTGATCCCGTACTACGACGCCATAGTGCTGGCCGGCGGGCGGGGCAGCCGGCTGGGCGCCGGCCGCAAGCCGGAACTGGTGGTCGCGGGCCGTCGCCTGGTCGACATCGCTCTCGCCGCGGTCGGCTCGGCCACCCGGCGGGTCGTCGTCGGCGACGTCGCGGTGCCGCCGGGGGTTCCGCTCACCCGGGAGGATCCGCCCTACGGCGGGCCGGTCGAGGCGGTCGCCGCCGGGCTGGCCCACCTCGACGGCCACGCCCCCTGGACCGTGCTGCTGGCCGGCGACCTGCCGGGCGCGGAGGCGGCGGTGGCCCGGCTGCTGGACTGCGACCCCCGTCCGGACGAGGACGGGATCTGCCTGCTCGACGACGACGGCAGGCTGCAGTGGTTGCTGGGGTGCTACCGGACGGCCGCGCTGCAGGCCAGGCTGGCCGACCGTGGCGATCCGCCGCTCACCGCGATGCACCGGTTGCTCGCTCCCTTGCGGCTGCGCGGCCTGGACCGGCTGGACGCCGTGGTCGACGACATCGACACCGCCGAGGACGCCGCCCGGTGGGGCGCAGCGGTCCCCGACCCGCGCCCCCAGGGCGGTCGGTAGGGGGGCGCCGCCCGCCC
>JAEZGC010000015.1 GCA_023437345.1 Actinomycetes bacterium | reverse complement strand
TATGAAGTTCGACAGGAACTCCAGCGGAATGATGAGCGGCCACAGCGGGATCGGGACGCCCTCGGGCAGGGTCATCCGGCGCATGTAGTTGCCGAACCCGTACTTGGCTATGCCGGCTGCGTTGTAGAGGACGAAGCTGAGGATCGCAAGGCCGTAGGCGTACCCGATCTTGGAGAACGTCGGGAACATGAAGACGAAGAACTGGCCGAAGAGGTTGTTGACCAGGATGAAGCTGAACAGGGCGACCAGGTAGGGCAGGAACTTGCGGTAGTCGTGCCCGAGGATGTCGCGCGCGATCTGGTTGCGGAGGAACGTGTACACCCACTCGCCGAGGTACTGCTTCCTGGTCGGCACAACCTTCTGGCTGCGCGCCATCCACCACCAGAAGCCGATCACCACGGCGGCGCCGATCGCTGCCTGCGCGAGGTGGTTGTTCAGCCAGTCGAAGCCGGGCCCCAGTTCGGGGAAGAGGGGCCGCGAGGCGAAGCTGTGGACCCCGGGCGGCCAGGCGGCATCGCCCTCCATGGGAATCAACAGTGGGATCATCCCCTGGAATCCTCCTGCCGTGCTCTCACTGCTTACCGAACCTGACGACCACGACGTAGACGCCCAGTGCGACACCGAGAACCAGTCCGATGGGCAACCACCACGAGGTCCCTAGCCAGCGGTCAAGCAGCCAGCCAAGCCCGCCATAGACGACCAGGCCCGCAATCATGATGCTCAGGATGCGATAGCCCTGATCCATGCCGCCCTGACCGCCCATTGCGTGTCGGACTCTAGCAAGAATTCCTCGGGGAGTTCATCTCGGAGGAGCCGCCGGCGGGGCTTGTTCGGTCGAATCGAAAACCGGGATCCGCAACTTGTGGTATGCAGCCACTTCGCCGCTCACCCAGCCGATGGTGACCAGGATCGTGGCGACCACTATCGCCGTCGCGTCGGCCCCCGGCACCCGGTCGGGCGCGCCCCACACGCCGAGCACCACTATGCCCAGCAGGACCACCCGGAACAGGTAGGACGCCAGCGCGACGACCAGCCCGATCCGCGGTGACGCGTCGGCCACTACTGCCTGCAGCCCCTGCCCCACGGCGAAGAAGCCGACCACCACTACTGCGGTCACCAACCCTGCCAGGCCCGCGGACGGGCCCCGCCCCAGCCACAGTGCCGCTATCGCTATCGCCCCTGACAGGCCACCGCCGAGCAGCCCGCCGGCCAGCAGCCGCAGCGCGCGGGCCCGGTTCGGGTTCACCGGTTCAGCCGTTCCGCGCCGGCGTCCGGGGCGCCGACCGTCCTGAACGGCGGGCGGCCAGCGGACCCGCCCAGGTCAGCAAGGCAGTGGCGAGCAGGGCCAATATGCAGCCGACAAGGGTCAGCGGCTGGGGGTAGAGCCCCAGCACGACGACCCCGAAGGCTGCCAGCGCCGACCACAGCCACAACAGGGCCACCGCCCGGCCGTGGGAGTGGCCGAGGTTGAGCATCCGGTGGTGGAGGTGCTGCTTGTCGGCGTGGTACCACATCTGGCCGCGCAGCGTCCGACGGACGTAGGCCATCACGAGGTCGAGCATCGGCAGCGCCATCACGCCTAGCGGCAGCAGCAGCGGGAGGTAGGCGGCCAACGCCCCGAAGCCCAGGGTGTCCAGGGTCGCCGGGTCGATCTGGCCGGACAGGCTGATCATCGCGGTCGCCAGCAGGAAGCCCAGCAGCATCGACCCGGAGTCACCCATGAACATCCGGGCGCGGTGCACGTTGTACGGCAGGAAGCCGAGGCAGATGCCGACCGTCGCCACAGTCACGAGGCTGGAGGTGGTCGCGCGGACGAGCTCGTGCTCGAAAGAGAGTAGATATGCGTACAGGAAGAAGGCGCCCGCGCCGATCGCCACAACCCCGGCGGCCAGGCCGTCCAGGCCGTCGATCAGGTTGATGGCGTTGACCACCAGGAAGATCAGCACCACGGTCACCGCGATGCTGGCGCCGTCGTCGAGCGACACTATGGCGTCCGGCAGCGGGATCCAGTAGACCTTCACCCCGTTCAGCACCGCGACCCCGGCGGCGAGCAGCTGTCCTGCGATCTTGGCGACCGCTCCCAGCTCGACCACGTCGTCGACGGCACCGACCAGGCAGATCAGCCCGCCGGCGAGCAGCACCGCCCTGGCGTCGTGCCTGACCACCTCGAAGCTGCCAAGCCAGGGCAACTGCGAGGCGACCAGGAGGGCGGCAGCGAGCCCCAGCCACATCGCCACCCCGCCGAAGTACGGCACCGGCTTGGTGTGGACGTCCCGCTCACGCACCATCGCCACCGCGTTGTACCGGAAGGCGAGGCGCCGGCACAGGCCGCTGAGCAGGTACGTGATCCCGGCCGCGACGAGCAGGACGAGCAGGTACTCGCGCATCGCCGGCTAACCGGCCCGGCCTGCCGGCGCGGCTGACGGGTCGGCGGACTCGGCGAGGGCGGGGACCACGGCGGCCAGTTCGGCCCGGGTCAGCCTGCCCTCGCGCAGGATCCGGGGGGCGTCCCCGGACAGGTCGACGATGGTGGAAGGCACCGGGCTGCTGCCGGGACCGGCGTCGAGATAGACAGCCACCGCCTCACCCAGCTGGTCACGGGCCTCGGCGACGCTGGTGGCGGCCGGGTTGCCGTGGGTGTTCGCGCTGCTGACCGCGAGCGGGCCGGTCGCCCGCAGCAGCTCGCGGGTGAAGTCGTGGTCGGGGATCCGTACCGCGATGGTGTCGCCCCGGTCGCCGAGGTCCATCCGAAGGCTGGGCTGGGAGGGCACCACAAGGGTGAGGGCGCCGGGCCAGAACGCCTCGGCCAGCGCCAGCGCCTCGGGCGAGACGGTGGCGGCCAGCGAGCGCAGCATGGCGGGCTCGGCGATCAGCACCGGCGGGGGCAGGTCGCGGCCGCGCTGCTTGGCGTCCAGCAGGCCCTGGACAGCCGCTGCCGAGAGGGCGTCGGCGCCGATGCCGTACACGGTGTCGGTGGGCAGGACTATGCACTCCCCTGCCGCGATGGCGGCCAGCGCCTCGTCGATCCCGGCCTGCGGGTCGGACGCGACGTCGATCACCGTGCTCATATGACCATCCTGCCGCACAATCAGCCGTGCGCGCCGAGGCGCTCGGCGAGGTCGGCGGCCTGCAGCGCCTCGATTACCGCGTCCAGGCTGCCGGCCAGCACCTGGTCGAGGTTGTAGGCCTTGAACCCGATGCGGTGGTCGGCGATCCGGTTCTCGGGGAAGTTGTAGGTCCGGATCCGCTCGGAGCGGTCGACGGTCCTGACCTGGGACTGGCGGGCCTGGGAGGCCTCCTGGGCGGCCTCCTCGGCTGCCTGGGCCACGAGCCGGGCCCGCAGGATGCGCAGCGCCTGCTCCTTGTTCTGCAACTGGGAGCGCTCGTCCTGGCAGGTCACCACGATGCCGGTCGGCAGGTGAGTGATGCGGACCGCCGAGTCGGTGGTGTTGACGCCCTGGCCCCCCTTGCCGCTGGAGCGGTAGACGTCGATCCGCAGGTCGTCGGGGTTGATGTCGATCTCGGTCGCCTCCACCTCGGGCATCACAAGGACCCCGGCGGCCGAGGTGTGGATCCGTCCCTGCGACTCGGTGACCGGCACCCGCTGGACGCGGTGCACCCCGCCCTCGAACTTCATCACCCCGTACGGCATGTTGTCAGGGTCGGCCTGGGAGGTGGCCTTGAGGGCGAGCGTCACGCTGCGGTAGCCGCCGAGGTCGGTCTCCTGGGCGTCCAGCACCTCGACCTTCCAGCCGCGGGTCTCGGCGTAGCGGGTGTACATCCGGAAGAGGTCGGCGGCGAACAGCGCGGATTCCTCACCGCCTTCGCCGGACTTGATCTCGATCAGGCAGTCGGCGGAGTCGTTGGGGTCGCGCGGGGCCAGCAGGCGGGTCAGCTGGGCGGTGGCGTCCGCCAGTTCGGCGGCCAGCGCCTCCGCCTCCTCGGCGAAGGCGGGGTCGAACTCGGCGAGTTCCCGGGCCGCAGCAACATCGTCGGTGAGCCGGCGGTAGGTAGTCAGCGCCTTCACGATCTGGCCCAGCTCGGCGTAGCGGCGGCCGGTGCGGCGGGCCAGCGCCAGGTCGGAGTGGGTGGCCGGGTCGGACAGCCGGCGCTCCAGCTCGGCGTACTCGGCGAGCAGGCCGTCAGTGCCTTCGAACATCACTCCTCCTCCGGTCGGGACACGAAAAACGCCGGGGCACCAGCAGTGCTGGTTCCCCGGCGCTTCGGAAAGCTACTTGCCGGTCTTCTTGGCGTACCGCTGCTGGAAGCGGGCGACGCGGCCACCGGTGTCGAGGATCTTCTGCTTGCCGGTGTAGAACGGGTGGCAGGCGGCGCACACTTCGGCGTGGATGACGCCCTGCTTGGCCGTGCTGCGGGTGGTGAAGGTGTTGCCGCAGGTGCAGGTGACCTGGGTCTCCTTGTAGTCGGGGTGGATCCCCTGCTTCATGGTCGTCTCCTCATGGTCGTGCCGGGTCGCCTTGGCTGGAGTGGGCTGGATGGGCCCTGTGCGTGAACCGGCACCGAGGGTCCATTGTTCCGCAAGCCGGCCCGGATTCCAAACCCGCCCTCCGCGCGCCCGCAGCAGCGCCACAATGGGATCCGCACCCCACAGAGCCGAAGGCGGCAGCGCGATGGCCGACGATCCCACGCAGGCCGAGGACAGCTTCTCGCTGTACCAACCCCACCTGTATGACGCCTATCGCGAGCCTCCCCCGCGCGACCTCATCCCGCCCGAGCCGAGCAACGCCCAGCTTCGGGCGATGGACCCCTCCAGGATCAACTGCCCGGTGCTGCTCACGCTGGTGGCGGCGCTGGTCGTCGCGGTGGTGGCGGTGCTGGTGGTCTTCCCACCCCAGACCTGGACCTTCGGCTGAGCCGAGGGCCAGCTCAAGCAGCGATGGCCACCCGTGACGGGTGGCCCTCGGCGCGTCAGGCGGTCCGGCGATACGGGACCCGGGACGTGACTACTCCGGGTTCGGGGTGGTCTTGGAGATCAGCATCAGGAACTCGCGGTTGCTCTGCGTCTTGCGCATCCGGTTGAGCAGCATCTCCAGGCCCGCGTGGGGGTCCTGGCCGGACAGCACCCGGCGCAGCTTCCAGACGATGGCGAGTTCCTCGCGACCCAACAGCATCTCCTCGCGGCGGGTACCCGAGGCGACGGTGTCGATGGCGGGGAAGATCCGCTTGTCGGCGAGGTCTCGGCGCAGCCGCAACTCCATGTTGCCGGTGCCCTTGAACTCCTCGAAGATGACCTCGTCCATCTTGGATCCGGTCTCGATCAGAGCCGTCGCCAGAATGGTCAGGGAACCGCCGTGCTCGATGTTGCGCGCAGCGCCGAAGAACTTCTTCGGCGGGTACAGCGCCGCGGAATCGACACCACCGGACAGGATCCGGCCGGAGGCCGGGGCCGCCAGGTTGTAGGCGCGGCCGAGCCGGGTGATGCCGTCCAGCAGCACCACGACGTCCATCCCCATCTCGACCAGCCGTTTGGCCCGCTCGATGGCGAGTTCGGCGATCGTGGTGTGGTCGTCGGCCGGCCGGTCGAAGGTGGACGCGATCACCTCACCAGAGGTGGTCCGCTGGAAGTCGGTGACCTCCTCGGGACGCTCGTCGACCAGCACGATCATCAGGTGGACCTCGGGGTGGTTAGTGGTGATCGCGTTCGCGATCGCCTGCATCACCAGGGTCTTGCCGGCCTTGGGTGGGGAGACGATGAGGCCACGCTGGCCCTTGCCCACCGGGGAGACGAGGTCGATGATCCGGCCCGTCATGTTGAGCGGCGTGGTCTCCAGCTTGAACCGCTCCTGCGGGTACAGCGGGGTCAGCTTGGCGAACTCGGCGCGGTCCTTGGCCTTCTCGGGGGCGTCGGCGTTGACCGTGTCGATCCGCACCAGCGGATTGAACTTCTCGCGCCGCTCACCGTCCTTGGGCTGCTTGATGGCGCCCGTGATGATGTCGCCCTTGCGCAGGCCGTAGCGGCGCACCATCGACAGCGAGACGTAGGCGTCGTTCGACCCGGGCAGGTAGCCGGAGGTCCTGACGAAGGCGTAGTTGTCGAGCACGTCGAGGATGCCGGAGATCTCGACCACGACATCGTCCTCGGACACCGTCGGCTCGGCCTCCATCCGCTCGATAGGCAGGTTGCCGCCGCCGCGGGTGCGGCGGTTCTGCCGGTCGCGGTTGCGCCGGCGGCGACCCCGCCGGCCGGACCCGAAGTCGTCGTCGGAGTCGCGGTCCATCCGCTGGGAGTTCCGCTGCGAATCGCCTGAGTCCGCGGCCTCGGAGCGCTCGGCCCTGGGCCGCTCCGGCTGCCGCTCGCCGCCCTGGCGGTCGCCACCCTGACGATCGCCGCCCTGACGATCGCCGCCCTGGCGGTCACCGCTCTGACGATCGCCGCCCTGCCGGTCGGCGGACTGATTGGTGTCGCCCTGGGGCCGCTCGCCCTGGCGACGCCGGTTGCGGCCACCCTCGGCCCGCAGTGCCTCGAGC
>JAEZGC010000288.1 GCA_023437345.1 Actinomycetes bacterium | reverse complement strand
GTCCCGGGGTCCGTCCGCGTCGGACGGGTCCGCCTCGCGCGCGGCGAGCCGTGCCTGCCGGCGGGCATCGCGTCGGGCAGCGCCCCGCTCCCGCCACTTCTCCAGCACGTCGTAGAGCACCGGCACGAGGATCAGCGTCAACAGCGTTGACGACACCAGCCCGCCGATCACCACGATTCCCAGCGGCTTGGAGATGAACACCCCGCCGCCGGTCAGGCCCAGCGCCATCGGGATCAGCGCGAAGATGGTGGCGAGCGCCGTCATCACTATCGGACGCAGCCGCAGCCGGGCGCCCGCCTCGATCGAGGCGTCCACCCCGGCCCCTGCCTTGCGCTTCTGGTTGATCAGGTCGATCAGCACGATCGCGTTGGTCACCACGATGCCGATCAGCATCGGCAGGCCGATCATCGACGGCACCCCGATCGGGGTGCCGGTGGCCAGCGACAGGCCCAGCGCCCCGGTGGCCGCGAACGGCACCGACACCAGCAGGATCAGCGGCTGCAGCAGCGACCCGAAGGTCGCCACCATGATCAGGTAGACCACAGCCACCGCGACGAGCATCGCCAGGGTGAGCTGCTGGAACGACTCCTGCTGCTGCTGCGACACCCCGCCGACCCGGATCGTGACCCCGTCGGGCAGTTCGAGCCCTGCGATCCCCTCCTCGATGGCCGCGGTGGTGGCGCCGAGGTCGCCCCCCTCGGCGGTGGCGGTCAGGGTCGCCGCCCGCACGCCGTTCACCCGCGTGATGGTGCCCGGCGCCTCGACCAGCCGGACGTCGGCGACGTCCTTGAGCCGGACCGGCTTCGCGTTCGCCTCCTGGGCCGCCTTGGCGTCCTCGGCGAGCTGCTCCTGGTCGGCCTGGGCGTCCAGCTGCTTGCGCCGCCCTTCCGCAAGGGCGTCCAGCTGCTTGTCGATCTGGCTGACCCCGGCCCGCGACTGCGCAAGACCTGCGCTCAGCTGGGCGATCTGCATCCCGGTCGCCGACATCTGCTGGCTGATCCGCAGGACGCCGGCGGTGACCGGGTAGCAGTCGGGGTCGAGCGGGTCGCCCGGGTCGGCCGGCGGGACGGCGCACTGCTGCGGCACCTGGGCGAGCTCGCGCTGCAGCCGGCGCAGGTCCCCCTTGGCGCGGTCGAGCTGGCGGGACAGGTCACGCTGGGCGCTGGCAGCCTGGCGGCGCTGCTTGCGCAGCGCTGCCACCTGGTCGTTGTAGGCGTCCTTGGCCTGTGCCTTGGCGTCGTCGGCCATCTGCTCCTGGCGCTCGGTGACCTTGTCGGTTGCGGCCAGCCGGGCGTCCATGGTCATCCGCTGGGTGACCGGCAGCAGGATCTGCCGCAGCTCGTCGATATCGCGGACCGGCTCTTGGGAGCGCAGGTAGACCTCGAGCGTGCTGTCGTCACGGGTCAGGGTGCCCAGCTGCTGGCCGCGGACGGCGCGCGCCACGGCCTGGCCGATGCCGGCCTGCGTCATGCCCTTCTTCGCCGCGGCGGCCTCGTCGACGTCGACCTGGAGCATCTCGCGGGCCTCGCTCAGGTCGCTGGTCGGGTTGGTCAGGTCGTCGAGTTCGCTCATCAGCCCCAGCACCTGCTGGTTGGCGAGGGTGAGCGCGGCGGGGTCCGAACTCTCGACGTAGAGCACCACCTGGCTGGCCTGGTTCGACCCGACCGCCACCTCGACGGTGCCCAGCTCGTCGGCGTCGGCAACCTGCTCGCGCAGCCGCGCAGCCACCGCCATCGGGTCGCTGCCGGGCTGGAGGGTGACCGTGTAGGTGGCCTGGTTGCTGTCGGCCTGGCGGCCGAGGAACACCGACGTCGCACCGCCGATGGAGGTCTGGTAGGTCACCACCTCGGGGACGGCGGCCAGCATCGACTCCACCCGCCGGGCTGCCTCGTCGGTCTGTGCCAGCCCGGTGCCCAGCGGGAGCTTCTGGGAGATCTGCAGGCTCTCCTGCCCCATCGCGCCGATGAAGTCGGTCTTCAGGTACGGCGCCAGCGCCACGGTGCCGCCGAAGATGGCCAGGGCCAGCAGGAGCGTGATCGCCCGGTGCCGCAGCGCCCAGCCCAGGGTCGGGGTGTACACCTTGTGCAGCCAGGTGTTGGTCTCCTTCGCCTCGGCGTCGGGGTCGGCCAGCTGACGGGCGGTGGGCCGCATGAACCACGACGCCAGCACCGGGATCAGCGTCAGCGAGACCAGCAGGGACGCCAGCAGCGCGATGGTGACGGCCAGCGCGAACGGCCGGAACATTTCGCCGGCCTGGCCCCCGACCAGCCCGATCGGCAGGAACACCGCCACCGTGGTGAGCGTCGAGCTGGTCACCGCCCCGGCCACCTCGCGGACGGCGCCGATGATGGAGTCCCTGCCGAACTCCCCCATCGCCTGGTGTCGCTTGATGTTCTCGATCACGACTATCGAGTCGTCGACCACCCGTCCGATGGCGACGGTGAGCGCGCCGAGGGTGAGGATGTTCAGGGTGTAGCCGCCCACCCACAGCCCGGCCAGCGCGATCAGCAGGGCGAGCGGGATCGACACGGCGGTGATCAGGGTCGGGCGCAGCGAGCCGAGGAACACCATGATCACCAGCACCGCCATGGCCAGGCCGATTCCGCCCTCCACCGACAGGTCGTGGATCGACTGCTCGATGTAGGGCGCCTGGTCGAACACCACCGCGAAGGTGGCCCCGTCGCCGAGCTGGTCGGCGAGCCGGTCGACCGCCGCGTTCACCTCGTGGGCGACGGTGACGGTGTTGGCGCCGGAGGTCTTGGTGATCGACAGCGTCAGCGCGGGTCGTCCGTTGACCCGGGAGATGGTGGTCGCCTCGACAGGTTGCTCGACCACGGTCGCGACGTCGGCGAGCAGCACCGGGCCGTCGGTGCCCTGCAGCCACAGGTTCTGCACCTCCTCGACCGAGGAGAAGGTGGTGCCGGTCTGGACGTCGAGGTTGGCGGCGTCGGTGCGGATGGTGCCGGACGGGATCGCGGTGCCGTTGGCGAGGAACAGCTGCCCGATCAGGGACGGGTCGACGCCCGCCTCGCGCAGCTTCGCCTCGTCGTAGGTGATGACCACCTCCCGGGTCTCCTGGCCGGCGAGGGTGACGTCACGGATGCCCGGCAGCGACTTCAGTTCCGGCACGACGCTGTCCTCGGCGCGTTGCGACAGGGTCGCGGCGTCGGTGTCCGCCGAGAGGGCGAGGACCATCACCGGGATGTCGTCGAAGCTGCCGGTGATCACCCGCGGGTCGACGTTGGACGGCAGCGAGCCGCTGATCTGGTCGATGGCCGAGCTGACCGCGGCGGCGATCTCCTCGGGGGTGTTGCCGTACTCCCACTCCATGGAGACCTGCGAGACCGAGCTCGAGCTGGTCGAGGTCACCGTGGTGATGCCCTCCACGCCCTTGACCGCGGCCTCGATCGGCTTGGAGACCTCCTCCTCGACGACGCTCGGCCCGGCGCCCGGGTAGACGGTAAGGACTGCACCTCGCGGCAGGTCGAGCGCCGGGATCAGTTCCTGCTTCAGCACCGTGGCGGAGTACACCCCGATCCCGATGGTGAGCAGCGCCAGCAGCAGCACCACCGTGCGGTGGGCAAGGCTCAGGTTGGTCAGGCGGCTCACAGGAACTCACTTTCCGGATCGGCGGCGGGGCGCACTGGTCAGCGCGGCAGCGCACACTGGTTAGCATCGTACTAACCGACAGAAGAGGTTAGCGTGGGGCTAACAAGCCCTGACCATGGAGGGACATGCCCGTAATGCTGCCGCCCTCGGGCGATGCCGAGCGCGACCGGATCGTCAAGGAACTGTTCCGGCTCAACGACCTCGTGCACGCCCGCTCCCTCGACCTGATCGGGCCGATGGACCTGCCGCACGACCTGACCATGCAGCAGTTGCGGGTCCTGACGCTCGTCGCTCGCGAGCCGGGCCTGACTGGCCAGGAGCTCGGCCGCCGGCTCGGGGTGAGCGCTCCCACGGCGAGCGGGCTGGTTGAGCGGCTGGTCGAGAAGGGGCTTCTGGAACGCGCCGAGGACCCGCTGGATCGCCGGGTGCGCCGCCTGAACCTCACCGAGGACGGTGGCCGCGCCGTCAGCGGCGTCGACGCCACCTTCGGCAGGCTGTTGCGCGCCATCATCCCGCCGATCCCCACCGACCAGCTCACCGCGATCCTTAACGGCTCGGCGGCGATGCTCGCTGCCATCGAGCGCGCGCTGGCGACCCGGGACGACGAAGCCGTCTCGTGATGTGAGATGGCGCAGGCGTACGTCCGGCACCTCGCGTCACGCACGTCACAGGACACGCCGACGACACGCCGCTGGGGCGCGATCCGGCCGGAAGGTCGGGTTTGGAGGGCCTTGCGGGGTGCCCCCTCCGGTCACTAGAACTATGGCCATCGGGTTGCTTCGGTAGCCCGGTAGCCGAGAGAGGGAAGCCAGGCTTCCCGGTGGGCTTCGGCCCATCGGATCGGGCCGGTGATGCGGTCAGTGGGCCTGTGCGGAAGCCTTTCGGTGGCGCGGATCATCGCTCCTGCGCCGGGTCGGGCCCCGGGAACTCATACTTCCCGGGGCCTGATTCATG
>JAEZGC010000176.1 GCA_023437345.1 Actinomycetes bacterium | reverse complement strand
TCGGCGAGCGGCCGGCGGATGTCGACGTCGGGCGTGCGCCAGGAGGACTTGGCGTGCCGCAGCACCAGCAGCGTCTTTGTTGCCATGACGCCTCATCCTAGGGCCGCCGGCGCGCGGCCGATTGCCGGCTGCCCCGCGCCGCGGGAAGCGTCCGGCGACTAGGCTCGGCAGCGACCTAGCGACAGGGATGACCATGCGGCAACGCGACTTCGACCTCGACACCTCCACCCGTGACGCGGTGCTGCGGATCAGCGCCCGCGGCCGGCTGATCCTTGTCCACCCGATGGCCAACCGCGGCACCGCCTTCACCCTCGACCAGCGCCAGCAGCTGGGGCTGTCCGGGCTGCTGCCGAACCGGGTCACCACCATCGAGGAGCAGATGCGCCGGGTGTACGCCCAGTACAGCCGCTCCCCGTCGCCGCTGGCCAAGTTCATCCAGCTGTCGCAGCTGCGCGACCGCAACGAGGTGTTGTTCTACCGGCTGCTCAGCGAGAACCTCGAGGAGATGATGCCGATCGTCTACACACCGACCATCGGGGAGGCTATCGAGCGGTTCAGCCACGAGTATCACGGCGCCCGGGCCGTCTTCTTGTCGATAGACCACCCCGAGCTCGTCGAGCAGTCGCTGCGCGACTTCGAGCTGGACGCCGACGACGTGGACCTGGTCGTCGCCACCGACTCCGAGGGGATTCTCGGGATCGGCGACCAGGGGATCGGCGGGGTGCAGATAGCGGTCGGCAAGCTCGCGCTGTACACCGCCGCCGCCGGGATCCACCCGCGGCGCGCGATCCCCGTCGTGCTGGACGTCGGCACCGACAACCTCGGCTTGCTCCACAGCGACGTGTACCTGGGGGAGCGGCACGCCCGCGTCCGGGGGGAACGGTACGAGGCCTTCATCGAGACCTTCGTGGCGGCGGTGACCAAGCTCTTCCCCAACGCGATGCTGCACTGGGAGGACTTCGGGCCGGCCAACGCCCACCGGCTGCTGACCCACTACAAGGACCGGATCTGCACCTTCAACGACGACATCCAGGGCACCGCCGCCGTGGTGCTGTCCGCCGTGCTGGCCGCCGTCCGCTCGGCCGGGGTGCCGCTGCCCGAGCACCGGGTGCTGATCTATGGAGCGGGCACCGCCGGGGTCGGGGTCGCCGACATCATCCGCGACGCCATGGTGCGCCAGGGCTTGCCCGCCGCCGAGGGGCACTCCCGGTTCTACGCGTTCAACCGCAACGGGCTGATCGTCGAGGCCGCCCGCGGGATCCGCGACTTCCAGCGGCCGTACGCCCGCCCCCACGACGAGGTGGCCGGCTGGGAGGTGCGCGATCCTTCCCGCGTCACGCTGCTGGAGACCGTCCGGGCCGTCCAGCCCACCATGCTGATCGGGACCTCCGCCCACTACGGGGCGTTCACCCGCGAGGTGGTGCAGGCGATGGCCGAGACCTGCGAGCGGCCGATCATCATGCCGCTGTCCAACCCGACCAGCCGCATCGAGGCGCTGCCCGCCGACCTGCTGGAATGGACCGATGGTCGCGCGCTGATCGCCACCGGCAGCCCGTTCGGCACGATCCGGCACGGGGAGGTGTACCACACCATCGCGCAGGCCAACAACGCGCTGATCTTCCCAGGGCTCGGGCTCGGCGTCGCCACCGTCCAGGCCACCCGGGTGAGCGACGAGATGATCTACCGCGCCGCCGACGCGCTGGCCGGCCTGGCCAACCAGTACCGCCCCGGCGCGTCGCTGCTGCCGTCGATGAGCGACCTGCGGCTGGTGTCGGCGACGGTGGCGATGGCGGTGGCGCAGTGCGCCGTGGAGGAGGGGCTGGCCCGGCGTCCGCTGACCGACCCGGTCAACGACATCTACCAGCGGATGTGGAAGCCGGAGTATCCCAGGCTGGAGATCCTGCCCCCCGACGAGCCACCGAACTAGCGGCCCGGCCCGTCCGCAAACCGGAACCCAGCGGTCGGACGAGGGAAGATTGCCCTCCGGTGGCCGCCTGCTTCCGGTTTTCGAGAGTGTGGCCGGGGCGCGGTCACTCCTTGTCGCCGGGGCGAAGGGACTGCCAGATCTCCTTGCACTCGGGGCAGACCGGGAAGCGGTCAGGGTTGCGGGAGGGCACCCACACCTTGCCGCACAGGGCGATCACCGGCGTGCCCATCACCATCGCCTCCGTGAGCTTCGACTTGTCGACGTAGTGGGAGAACCGTTCGTGGTCGCCCTCGTCGAGCCGGTAGTCGGTGACTTCCTCGGTGCGGGTGCGTTCCTTGATGATGGTCGCGGTGCCCGGCTGCTCGGTCATCGGATCCCCTCTGCGCGGCGCCGATCCGGCGCTGTGGTGTTCGTGGGCGTGCCATGCTCATCCTACCGACCCGCCAGGAGGAGCAGATGGACGCGGCCAGCCCCGCCTCGGCCGGACGGCGTGCGCTGACCGCCGGCCTGCTGCTGTGCGTGGCGGCCATCGCCTTCGAGTTCATGGCGGTGCTGGCCGCCATGCCGGCCGCTGTCGCCGACCTCGGCCAGCCCGAGGTGTACGCGTGGGCGTTCACCGGCTTCGTGATCGCTCAGACCTTCGCCATCGTCGCCGCCGGTCAGCTCGCCGACCGGATCGGCCCCGTACTCCCGATGCTCGCCGGGGCGGCGGTGTTCGCCGTCGGGCTGGTCTGCGCGGCGCTGGCGCCGGCGATGGGGTGGCTGGTGGCCGCCCGGTTCGTCCAGGGCCTGGGCGCCGGAGCGATGAACGTGTCGATGATGATCCTGGTCGGGCGCGCCTACCAGCCGCGCGATCAGGCCAGGGTGATGACCGGCTTCTCGATAGCGTGGATGGCGCCCACCCTTGTCGGGCCGTTGTTCGCCGCGTGGCTGGCGCAGACCTGGTCGTGGCGGTGGGTGTTCTGGGCCGTGTTGCCGCTGCTGGTGGTGGCCAACCTGCTCGTGGTGGTCCCGCTGCGCCGGCTCCACCTCGAGCCGACCGAGCCGCCGACCCTCGGCGCCGGCCGTCCGCTGCTGATGGCAGCGATGATCGCGGCCGGCGCGGCGCTCGTGCAGTGGGCGGGCCAGCACCTCGAGCCGCTCTCGGTGGTCTGGCTGGTGATCGGTGTCGGCCTGCTGGTGTGGGGGCTGCCCACCCTGATGCCTGCCGGCTACCGGCCGTGGGCCGGCGGCCTGTCGGCGGTGGTCACCGTCCGGACCCTGCTGTCGGGCGCCTTCTACGGGGCGGAGGCCTTCCTGCCGCTGATGCTGGTGACCGTCCTCGGGCTAGACCTGCAGACGGCGGCGGTCGGGGTGATGATCGGCTCGGTCGGCTGGACGATCGGCGGCTGGGTGCAGTCGCGGCCGTGGCTGCGGATCCGCCGCGACACGATCATCGTGGTGGGCACGGTGCTGACCGCGTCCGGGCTGGTGGCGGTGGCGGCCGGCGCCTTCATTGACTCGGTTCCGCTGTGGCTGGTGATGGCGGGCTGGACGCTGGCCGGTGGCGGCATGGGCCTGGCCCACACCAGCACGTCGCTGGCTGTGATGCAGCTGTCGGCGCCGGCGGCGCTGGGCCGCAACACCTCCTCGTTGCAGGTGGGCGAGGCGCTCGGCAACGCGCTGCTGGGCGGCCTGGCCGGCACCATCTACGCGGTGAGCATCGGCCGGCCCGACCTGGCCTTCGGGCTGGTGATGAGCGCGATGATCGTGCTGCTGGTGGTGGCTGCGCTCTCGGCGTCTCGGATCGGCGCCCTGCAGAACCACTCGGTGACCCTCGTCGAGGCGGACGTGGTGGCGGCGGGCCAGGCCGACTAGCCTGCGGGCATGCTGGAACTGCGGCCCAACTGCGAGTGCTGCGGCGATCCGCTCGCTCCCGACGACCCTGACGTGCTGATCTGCAGCTTCGAGTGCACCTGGTGCGCCGCCTGTGTGAGCCGATGCCTGGACGGCACCTGCCCCAACTGCGGCGGGAACCTCGAGCGGCGCCCGATCCGTCCCGCCGCTGCGCTGGCCGACCACCCGGCGTCCACCAGCCGGGTGCTGCAGCCGGGGCTGCACCGCGGGTAGCGGACGCCGGCCCGGTGCCGGGGTCAGTCGGTGATCCGGGCGACAGTCCCGCTCACCCGGATCCCGCCGGACGCCGGCACCTCGACCAGGAGCCGGCTCGGTCGTCCGACGTGGTGACCCTGCCGGATCTCGAAGCGGGTGGGCGCGGCGCCGAGGTGGCGCAGATAGGCGCCCAGCGAGGCGGCGGCCGACCCGGTCGCCGGGTCCTCGGTGATCGCCCCGACCGGGAACAGGTTTCGCGCCTCGAACCGGTCGGCCGCCACGCGGTGCACCACGGTGACCGTCCCGGCCCAGCCCTGCCGGTCCATCAGGGCACGGACCGCCGACGGATCGAAACCGAAGCTGTCGAACCGGTCGGCGTCCGCCACGGCCACTATCGGGTGCCAGTTGCCGGCGAAGGCCTCGAGCAGCGGAAGGGACGGCTCCAGGTCGCCCCGGGTGAGCCCGAGCAGGTCGAGCAGCTCGGCCGCCACCGCGTCGTCCGGCGTCCTCGCCTCGGGCGTCACGCTGGTGAACGTCACCACCACCGCCCCGGCGTCGCCGGCGGTCTGGATCACCACCTCGCCGACGACGGTGTCGAACCGGAACACGCCGGTCCCCACCTGCTCGGCAAGGACGGCGGCGGCCGCCACGGTGGCGTGGCCGCAGAACGGCACCTCGGCGTGCGGGGAGAAGAACCTGACGCCGCGGCGGCGCGGGTCGGCGCCCGGGGTGAGGAAGGCGGTCTCGGAATAGCCGACCTCGGCGGCGATGGCCAGCATCGACGCCGGTTCGAGACCGCGGGCGTCCAGCACCACCCCGGCCGGGTTGCCGCCGGCCCCGGCCAGGTCGAAGGCCGCCAGCCGCAGCACGCCGGCAGTCCCGGCGACGCCGTCCTGCGATCCGCCCATCGATCCCCTCCACAACCTGGCCGACCGGGGCCGGGCACCGTGCCACAGTAGCCCCGTCCGGCGGGGTCCGGTCTCACCGGTTCGAGCGGGGAGGGCCGCAACCCGCGGACCCGGTGTTACCTTGATATCGAGAGACCGCGGGGAGGTGCGATGGCCGACGAGGTGGACGCGATAGTCGAGGCGTGGCGTCGCGAGGCGCCGACGCTGGACGTCTCCCCGATGCAGGTGCTGTCCCGGGTCAGCCGGCTGTCGCGCCACCTCGACCTGGCCCGCCGCACCGCCTTCGCCGCGCACGACCTCGAGGTGTGGGAGTTCGACGTGCTGGCGGCGCTGCGCCGGGAGGGCCCGCCCTACGTCCTGTCGCCGGGGGAGCTCACCAGGCAGACGCTGTCCACCTCCGGCACGATGACCAACCGGATCGACAGGCTGGAGGACAAGGGCCTGGTCGCCCGCGAGCCGAACACCGCCGACCGGCGCGGGGTGCGGGTTCGGCTCACCCCGCAGGGGATGGCGAAGGTCAGCGCTGCCCTCGCCGACCTGCTCGGCTTCGAGCGCGAGCTGCTCGCCAGGGTGGATGCGACGACCCGCGACGAGCTCGCCGACGCGCTGCGCCGGCTGCTGGTCTCCTTCGAAGCCGACTAGCCGGGTATCGTTTCGGGGTCGAGCCGAGCGCGGTCCGCCGCGCACCCCCACACCGAGAGACCTGGCCCCATGGCACTGTCCAACCCCATGCTGTACGAGCTGGCGGCAGCCTTCGGCATCGCCACCGAGTTCTGGGACTGGAAGGGACGCCACACCACTATCGACGACGACACCATGATCGGCATCCTCGCCAGCATGGACGTCGACGCGTCCGACCCCGACCGGGCTGCGGAGGCGCTGCAGGCATGGCGGAACCGGACCTGGACCCGGGTGCTACCGCCCTGCGTCGTGATGCGGCAGGGCAGGCCGTACCGGATCTACGTCCACGTGCCGCACGGTGAGTGGGTGAATGTCGGGATCCGGCTGGAGGAGGGCGGCTGGCGCGACGTGCAGCAGGTCGGCCACGACGAGCCGCCGCGCTGGATCGACGCTCAGCTGGTGGGCGAGGCGGCCTTCGAGCTGCCCGCCGACCTGCCGCTGGGCTACCACCGGCTGCACGCCGACACCGCCGCAGGGCCCAGCGAGGGCACCCTTGTGGTCAGCCCGCAGTTCCTCGGCTTCCCCGCCTCGATGGGGGACAAGCGGGCCTGGGGCTACGCCGTCCAGCTGTACAGCGTGCGCTCCAAGGACTCCTGGGGGATCGGCGACCTGCTCGACCTCGCCGACCTGGCGACCTGGGCCGGCACCCAGCAGTTCGCCAGTTACATCCTGATCAACCCGCTGCACGCCGCCGAGCCGATGCCGCCGCTGGAGCCGTCGCCGTACCTGCCGGCCAGCCGACGGTTCGTCAACCCGCTCTACGTCAGGCCCGAGCTGCTGCCCGAGTACGGGCAACTCGGCGAGCCGGAGCGCCGCCAGATCCAGGAGCTGAAGGCTGAACTCACCGAGCTGCTGGCCGACCAGCCGCTGATCGACCGTGACACCA
>JAEZGC010000157.1 GCA_023437345.1 Actinomycetes bacterium | reverse complement strand
CGGTGATGCCGATCAGCTCGACGCCGCCGAAGGCGAACATCACGACCACCAGGGAGCTGAGCATTCCCCAGACGCCGTTGGGCAGGAAGCCGCCGTTGCTCCACAGGATGCTGATGCCGGTCGGGTTGCCGCCCATGCCCGCGATCAGCGCGATACCGAGCACGATCATGGCGATGATCGCCACGACCTTGATGATCGCGAACCAGAACTCGAACTCACCGTAGGCCTTGACGTTGATCAGGTTGATCAGCGTGATGCCGACGAGGAAGCCCGCCGCGGTCAGCCCGGGGTGGATGTCGGGGAACCAGTAGTTCACGTAGATCCCGACCACCGCCAGCTCGGCCATGGAGACGAAGATGTAGTTGAACCAGTAGTTCCAGCCGGAGAAGAAGCCGGCGAACCGGCCCCAGTTCTGGGTGGCGTAGTAGCTGAACGCGCCCGAGACCGGGGTGTGCCAGGACATCTCGCCCAGGGCCCGCATGATCAGGAAGATGGCCGCGCCGCCGAGCAGGTAGGCGAGCAGCACGGACGGGCCGGCGATCTGGGCGCTGCTGGCAGAGCCGTAGAACAGGCCGGTGCCGATCGCGCCACCGAGCGCGATCATCTGGATGTGGCGGTTCTTGAGGTTTCGGCGCAGCCCCGGTTCGCCGGTTTCGCCGACGGGCTGGACGGTGTCGCGATCCACGACAGTCATGGCCGGGTCCCTAGTGAGCCGGGACGGGGACGGGGGCTGGGGTGACCGGCAGCAGCTTCGAGGTGAAGTGCCGCAGGACCTTGGGCTCGGAGATGATCCGGTAACCCTGCACCGACTCGGCCCGGTCACGGATGTGGCCCAGCGCTTCGGCGATCACGTCAAGGTGCGCCTGGGTGTAGACGCGGCGCGGCAGGGCGAGCCTGGTGAACTCCAGCGGTGCCTGCTGCTCCATGCCCGTCACCGGGTCGCGGTCCATCAGGAAGGACCCGATGTCGCAGGAGCGGATGCCGGCCTCGACGTACAGTTCCACGGCGAGTGCGTGGCCCGGGTAGTGGTTCCACGGCAGGTGCGGCAGCAGCCGTCCGGCGTCGACGAAGACGGCGTGGCCGCCGGCCGGGCGCTGGTAGGGGATGCCGTACTCGTCGAGTCGGGCGGCGAGGTACGCCGACTGCCCGACCCGGTAGCGCAGGTACGACTCGTCCAGGCCCTCCCGCAGGCCGACGGCGAGCGCGGCCAGGTCGCGCCCGGAGAGGCCGCCATAGGTGACGTAGCCCTCCCCGGCGATCACCAGGGACTTGACGTCGGGGACGTGCTCGCCCTCTTCGCGGACGCCGAGCAGGCCGCCCATGTTGGTGATGGCGTCCTTCTTCGCGCTCATCGTGAAGATGTCGGCGTAGGAGAAGAACTCGCGGGTGATCTCGCCGGTCGACTTGTGCTCGTAGCCGGCTTCGCGCTGCTTGATGAAGAACGCGTTCTCGGCGAACCTGGCGGCGTCGATCACCAGCGGGATGCGGTGGCGCTGGGCGATCGCGGCGGTGGCCTTCATGTTGGCCATCGACACGGGCTGTCCGCCGACTGAGTTGTTGGTGATCGTCATCACGATGCCGGCGACGTTATCGACGCCCTTCTCCGCGATGATGCGCTCGAGGCGGTCGATGTTCATGTTGCCCTTGAACGGCGCGTCGAGGGCTGAGTCGAGACCTTCGGGGCACACGCAGTCGACCGGCACGCCGCCGGCCAGCCCCACGTGGGCACGGGTGGTGTCGAAGAAGGTGTTGGCGATCACGGTCTGGCCGCGACGCTCGACCAGCACCGGGAACAGCACCTTCTCGGCGGCGCGACCCTGGTGCACCGGCTGGATCCACTCGTAGCCGAAGATGTCGCGGGCGACGTCGAGCAGCTCGAAGTAGCTGCGACCGCCGGAGTAGGACTCGTCACCGCGCAGCATCGCGGCCCACTGGGAGTCGCTCATCGCGCCCGTGCCGCTGTCGGTCTGCAGGTCGATGTACACGTCCTCGGACCGCAGGGCGAAGCCGTTGTAGTGGGCGGCGCGGATCTTCTCGCGACGCTCGTCCTCCGTGGTGATCTTGATGGGCTCGACCATCTTGATCTTGAAAGGCTCAGGAATGTACTTCATCGGACTCCTTCGTCAGAACTGGGGGCGGCGACCTGAGCGCCTGTAGGTGAAATTACCTCCACTTGTTGAAGACTTCTACAAGTTCAACAAGATCACCTGCACTTGTTCTGTCCTTCAACGAACTGTTGAGCTAGTGTGGCTGCCGTGAGCGACCACGAAGTCCAGCCCCGCCGCCGGCGCCGTTCCGGCGACCCGTTCCCGCATGCGGATCCCGCGGAGGCGAGGCGGATCTTCGCGCTGCTGAACCCCCTGGTGGAGCCGCTGCAGCGCGCGATCCCGGGCAACGCCGAGGTCGTCCTTCACGACTTCGCGAAGCTCCCCAACACCATCGTGGCGATCGCCGGCGACGTCACCGGCAGGACTGTCGGTTCCCCGGCCACCGACTCCCTGCTCAAGGCTGTGGCGTCCGGTGACGTGCACACCACCGACACCTACGACGTCCGTATCCCCGGCGGGCGCGAGTTGCGCTCCACCAATGTCGTCTTCCGCGACAGCAACGGTGTGCCGGCCTACGCGCTCTCGGTGATCGTGGACGTGACCCTGTGGCGGGCGATCCACGTCCTGGCCGAGTCGATGCTGCCGCCGGACGCCAACAAGCCGCGCGCGGAGAACGGCGAGGACGAGCACTTCTCCAACGACGTGGACGCGCTGGCCCAGCAGTTGCTGACCGACGCGATCCGGGCGGCCCGGATCCCGGTCGACCTGATGCAGAAGCGCCATAAGATCAGCGTCGTCGACGACCTGAAGAAGCGCGGCTTCTTCCTGCTGCGCGACAGCGTCGAGACCGCCGCGGCAGCGCTCGGGGTGACCCGCTTCACCGTGTACAACTACCTCAACGAGCTGGACGCGGCGGGCCCGGCGAGCGGGAACGATGCCGGCTGACCTGCGGGGGGCGAGCCGGCCGGCATGGCAGTTCGGGGCCCTCGGGCCCGGCGCGGGGAGCGACGCCGACCGTCCGGGAAGGGTGCGGCAGTTCTACTGTCTTGGCCGGCCCGGGACGGGTAAGTAGGTTCAACGCACAGTCCCACGAGAGGAGCACCCCCATGACCACCGACCCCAACGAGCAGCAGGACTTCACCCTCACCGACGCCGACATGGCTACCGACGACCCCGCCGGCCTCGGCGTCACCCAGACCCGTGTCGCTGACGGAGTCGACGGCGGCGACGCCGACGGTGGGGACGGCGGCGACGCCGATGGCACCGACGGCGGCGACGCGGACGGCACCGACGGCGGGGACGCCGATGGCACCGACGGCACCGACGGCGGGGACGCTCACGGCACCGACGGCGGCGACGCCGACGGCACCGACGCCTGAGGATGGACCCGCTCGGCCTGCTCTCCGGCGACCCCGGGACCTTCCTCGAGGAGGTCTGGGGTCGCCGGATCCTCGTCCATGAGGCTGATCCGGGTGACCTGGCCGGGTTGTTCGGGATCGACCACGCCGACCACCTGGTCACCACCACCGCGCTGCGCACCCCGCAGGTGCGGCTGGCCAAGGACGGCGCGGTGGTGGACCCGTCCCGCTACACCCGCC
>JAEZGC010000137.1 GCA_023437345.1 Actinomycetes bacterium | reverse complement strand
AGTCGGCGCCAAGCAGCGAAGAATCCGCGGACCGCCGGGACCAGCCCGACACCGACCAGCACGAGGGCTGCCAGGACGAGACCGAGTTCGAGCACGGGAGCCACCCGGACAGCCGGGGTGAGCCCCGTCCGGCGGGGCAACTCGACCACACCCGAGGCGGCCGCCGGCTCGCCGACCTGGAAGTCCACGCTGCCGTCGGGACGGATCAGGCCTGACACGCCGCTGGTGGTGACCACCAGCACCTCGCGGCGCAATTCCGCTGCCCGGGCCCGGGTGATGGCGAACTGCTGGTCGATCTGGCCGGTGCCCTGGTACATCGCATTGCTGCTCTGCACCACCAGCACCTCCCCACCGTGCCGGACGGTGTCGTACACGATGGCGTCGAACGAGACGTCGTAGCAGATCATCAGCCCCAGCGGATACTGCTGCCCCACCCGGGCCGTGATGACGCCGGGCTCGGTGCCCGCTATCGACTGGGCGCCGACATAGCGAAGCACCGGGAACAGCGGCAGCAGGACGCTGCGGAACGGAACGAACTCGCCGAACGGCACGATGCCACGCTTGACATACCGCTGGAGTTCGCCGGCCTGCGGGTCCAGCCACAGCGCCGCCGTCTGGCGCTCGTCGACGCCCGGCCCGTCCAGGATCGTGCCGACCAGGATCGGCACCCCTGCCGCCTGCAGGGCCTGGCCGACCAGTGCCGCGGTCTCGGCGTCGTGGTACGGGTCGAGGTCGGTGCCGTTCTCCGGCCACACCACGAAGTCGGGACGGGGCTCCCGGCCGGCGTCGACAGCCTCGAACAACGCGCGGGTTTCGGCCAGATGGTTGCGGGTGGTGGTCCTGGGCGGGCCGATCCCGTACACCCCGCCGCCCGGTGCGCCGCCCTGCACCCACCCGATGGTGCTGGTCTGGCCGACGCTCGCACCGGCCGGGATCGCGGCGCCGGCAGCGGTGAGCGCTGCCGTGGCCAGCACCACCGCCGCTCCCACCAGCCCGCGGCGCCGACTCCACGAGTCGACCTGCCACAGCAGCCCCTGCCCCAGCAGAGCGACCACGAAGCTCACCCCCGCCACCCCGACCAGCGGGTAGAGGCCGGCCAGCGGGGTGTCGGTCATCGTGTAGCCCAGCCGCATCCAGCTGAACCCGTCGAACGGCCAGCGCGAGATCAGGGCCTCGACAGCCACCCACGCGGCAGCGAAGGCGAGCGGCCACAGCGCCAGTCGGCGGACCGCGTAGCCGAGGGCGGCCAGCAGCACGTACAGCAGCGAGGTGACCGCGACGATGCCGAGCATCGCCTCGACGAAGATGGCGCGCATCCAGCTCAGGCCGAGCCCCATGTAGCCGATCCCGTAGCCCCAGCCCAGCAGCAGCGCGGCGCGCAGCCGTCCGGCGCCCAGCACGAGCAGCGACAACCCGGCCACGCCGGGCAGCAGCAGCGGCCACCAGCCGAACGGCGCGAAGCCCAGCGCGGTCAGCACGCCGAACCCGACGGCCGCCCCGACCCGCACGCCAAGGTGCAGCCCGGCCAGCCGTTCGATCATGGTCGCGAGCATAGGCGCATGGCACGATGAGCCATGCCAACGCCGCGGCTGATGCTGCTCGACACCGCCTCGCTCTACTTCCGCGCCTTCTTCGGGGTGCCGGCCACCCTGCGCGCCCCCGACGGCACCCCCGTCAACGCGGTGCGCGGGCTGCTCGACTTCATAGCCCGGTTCGTCGAGCAGTACTCCCCCACCGAGCTGGCGTGCTGCTGGGACAACTCCTGGCGCCCCGCCTGGCGGGTGGCGCTGGTGCCCGGCTACAAGGCGCACCGGGTCGCCCACGGCGACGTCGAGGAGGTGCCGGCCGACCTGGTCCGCCAGGTGCCACTGATCGTCGAGGTGCTCAAGGCGGCCGGGCTGGCAGTGGTCGGCGTCGACGGCTACGAGGCCGACGACGTGATCGGGACGCTGGCCACCCGGGCGCGCGGACCGGTGGACGTCGTCACCGGCGACCGTGACCTGTTCCAGTTGGTCGACGACCCGCGTCAGGTGCGGGTGCTCTACTGCGGACGTGGCGTGGCCCAGCACGACCGGGTGGACGACGCTTGGCTGGCCGCCAGGTACGGAGTGACCGGCGGCGGCTACGTGGACTTCGCCGTGCTGCGCGGTGACCCGTCAGACGGGTTGCCCGGGGTCGCCGGGATCGGGGAGAAGACGGCGGCCGCCCTGGTCGCCAGCTACGGCGACCTGGAGGGCATGGTGGACGCCGCGGGCCAGGGCAAGCTGGGCCCGTCGGTCACCCGGCGGTTGACCGCGGCCGTGGACTACCTGGGTCCGGCACGAACCGTGGTCGCGGTCGCCACCGACGTCCCGCTGCCCGAGCTGGACCTGACCCTGCCTTCCGCACCCGCCGATCCGGACCGGTTCGCCGCACTGACCGAGTCGCTCGGCCTTGGCGGCTCGGCCACCCGGCTGGTTCAGGCGCTCGCCGGCCGGAGCACATAGACCGCCGAGGACGCCAGCAGGTTGCCGGACCCGGCGCGCACGCGCAGCGGGTCACCGGAGGCGTTCAGCGGGATTGCCCGTTCCACCACCAGCCCGACCTTGTCGAACAGCAGGTGCAGATCGTAGAGCGTGGTGTAGCGCACGTTGGGCGAGTCGTACCACGAGTACGGCAGGTCCTTGCCCATCGGCAGCCTGCCGCGCAGCAGGCGCAGCCGGTGCCGGTACCAGCCGAAGTTGGGCACCGAGACGATCAGCCGGTCGGCGATCCTGGCCATGTGTTGCAGCACCCGGTCGGGGTAGCGGACGGTCTGGATGGTGCGCGACAGCACCACCACGTCGTAGGACGAGTCGGCGAAGCCGTCCAGTTCACGGTCGATGTCGAGCTCGATGACCGGCACGCCGAGGCGGATCGCCGCGAGCACCATCTCCGCGTCGATCTCGACCCCGGTACCGCGGCACCGGCGGTCTCGCATCAGATGGAACAGCAGGTCACCCGAGCCGCAGCCCAGGTCGAGCACCCGGCTCGACTCGGGGATCAGGTCGGCGACCAGCGCCAGGTCCTTTCGCAGGGTCACCGCAGCCCCTCCTCGAGCGCCCGGTCGAGGAAGGCGCGCAGCGTCGCGTGGTACGGCTCGACCGGCAGCAGGAACGAGTCGTGGCCCCAGGTCGACGGGATCTCGCGGAAGGTGACCGGCTGCCCGGCGTGCTCCAGCTTGCGTACGATCCTGCGGGAGTGCTCGGTGCCGAACCGCCAGTCCGACTCGAACGACAAGACCAGCCAGTTCACCGGGTAGTCGCGGACGGCGGCCAGCGAGTCCGCGCCGGCGAACGGGTCGAAGTAGTCCATCACCCGGGTCAGGTACAGGTAGCTGAGCGCGTCGAACCGTTCGAGGAAGGCCTGGCCCTGGTGGTCGAGGTAGCTCTCCACCGCGAAGTCGACCCCGAAGCCGGGGGCGGGAACCGTGCCGGGCGGGCGGCGGTCGTTCGGTTCTCGTCCGAACTTGGAGTCCAGCGCCGCCTCGGACAGGTAGGTGATGTGGGCCATCATCCTGGCGATCGCCAGCCCGGTCGCCGGGCTGACCCCGGTCTCGGCGTACCGGCCGTCCCTGAAGAACCTGTCGGTCATGATGGCGCGCCGCGCCACCGCCGAGAACGCGATGTTCTGCGCGTTCAACCGGCTGGAGGCGGCCACCACCAGCGCGTTGGCGACTTCGGACGGGTGGCCGAGGCCCCACTCCAGCACCTGCATGCCGCCCAGCGAGCCGCCGATCGCGGCGAGCAGTCGCTCGATCCCCAGGTGGCGCACCAGCGCCCGGTGCACGGCGACGAGGTCGCTCATCGCCAGCAGCGGGAAGTCGAGCCCGTAGGCGCGTCCGGTGGCCGGGTCGGTCGAGGACGGACCGGTGGTGCCCTGGCAGCCGCCGAGCAGGTTGGCGCAGATCACGAAGAACCTGTCGGTGTCCAGCGGCTTGCCGGGGCCGATCAGGTTGTCCCACCAGCCGGGCCGGCGGGCGCCGGCGTGGAAGCCTGCGGCGTGGGCGTCCCCGGTCAGCGCGTGGCAGACCATCACCGCGTTGTCACGCGCCGGGCTGAGGCGGCCGTAGGTCTCGTAGCCGACGTCGATCGGGCCCAGGGTCGCACCGGACGCCATCTGCAGCGGCTCGTCGGCTGTGAACAGCCTGACCTGCCTGGTCTCCACGATGCCGACCGACCCGGCCTCGGGCGCTGCGACTGACATGGGCTGGTGCTTCCTCCCCCTCGGTGGGCGCCAAGACTACCGAGGTCGACGTGGAACAATGGGCCGGGTCGACCAGGAGGACAGATGGCGGAACTGAAGGACCGGCTGCGCAGCGACCGGGTGGCCGCGATGAAGGCGCGCGACGAGCTGGCCAAGAACACCCTCGGCATGGCGCTGAGCGCGATCCAGGTCGAGGAGGTCGCCGGGGAGACCGCTCGCGAGCTCAGCGACGACGAGGTGCTGAAGGTCCTCACCCGGGAGGCGGCGAAGCGGAAGGACTCCGCGGAGGCCTACACCGCCGGCAACCGTCCCGAACTGGCCGCCAAGGAGCTCGCCGAGGCAGAGATCCTGCAGGCCTACCTGCCCGCGGCGCTAACCGACGCCGAACTTGACGCCCTGGTGGCCGAGGAGGTGGCCGCGGCCGCCGCCGCGCTGGGTGCCGCCCCCACCATGAAGCAGATGGGCCAGGTCATCAAGGCGGTCAACGCCCGGGCGGCCGGGCGGGCCGACGGCGCCACCGTCGCGGCCAAGGTGAGGGCATCGCTGGGCTGAGGACGCGTCCGGTTACGCTTTGCCGGTGCCCGAACTCGGCCTGGAGGCCCTTCTGCTGCTGGTGGCGTCGGCCTTCCTCGCGGGCACCGTCGACGCGGTGGTCGGCGGCGGCGGGCTGATCCAGTTGCCGGCCCTGATGCTGGCCTTCCCCACCGCGGCGCCCGTCCAGCTGCTGGCAACCAACAAGCTCGGCTCGATAGCCGGCACCTCGATGGCCAGCATCACCTATTACCGCCGCGTCAAGCCTGACCTTCGGACGGCGCTGCCGCTGGCGGTCGCTGCCTTCGCGGGCTCGGCGGCAGGAGCGCTGGTCGCCTTCCACATCCCCCGGTCGGCGTTCAACCCGATAGTCCTTGTGGCGCTCGTCGTGGTCGGGGCCTACATAGTCCTGAAGCCGGATCTGGGCCAGATGGAGGCACTGCGCCACTCCGGACGCACCCACTACCTGGCTGCGGCAGCGGTCGGGGCGGGGGTCGGCTTCTACGACGGTGCACTGGGTCCCGGCACCGGCTCCTTTCTCGTGTTCGCCCTGGTCAGCTGGCTGGGCTACGCCTTCCTGGAGGCCAGCGCGAAGGCGCGGATCGCCAACTTCGCCACCAACCTCGCGGCGCTGGTCATCTTCGTCCCCCAAGGCGCGGTGATGTGGCGGGCAGGGCTGATGATCGCCGTCGCCAACCTCGCCGGGGGCTATGTCGGGGCGCGGATCGCCGTCGCCCGGGGGGCCCGCTTCATCAGGATCGTGTTCATAGTCGTGGTCGCCGCGTTCGCGGTGAAGATCGGATGGGACATCGCGGCCCCGATGGTCGCGCCGCTACCGTGACACCATGAGCGCGCTGGCCTGGCTGCTCGGCGGGCTCGTGGCGCTCATCCTCGGCGCAGAGGTGGTGGTCCGCTACGGGTCGCTACTGGCGCGCCGACTCGGCGTACCGCCGATGATCATCGGGCTGACCGTCGTCTCCATCGGCACCAGCGCCCCCGAACTGGCCGTCGGCATCGACGCGATGCTGGTGAACGCCGGGTCGCTGGCGGTCGGCAACATCGCCGGAACCAACATCGTCAACCTGTTGTTGATCCTCGGCCTGTCAGGGGCGATCCGGGAGATCCACTTCGGCCGGCGCACCCGAATACTCGACCTGCCGGCGATGGCCGCCGCCGGCGTCGTGCTGTACCTGCTCAGCCTGGATGGCCAGCTGGGCTTCTGGGAGGGTGTCCCGCTCGTGCTGGTCGCCGTCGGCTACACAGTGGGTCTGGTCTGGTGGACCCGGCGGGAGACCCGCGCCGTGCCGCCGGAGCTGCCGCCCGGGCCGGGTGGGCCGGTCGTCGTGTGGTACTCCCTGCTGCTGGCCGGCGGGATCGCCGTGATCGTGGTCGGGGCCGACTGGCTGGTGCACGGCGCAGTGGACCTGGCCCGGCTGTACGGCGTGTCGGATGCGTTCATCGGGCTCACCGTGGTGGCCATCGGCACCTCGGCGCCCGAACTGGTGACCGCCCTGGTGTCCACGGTCCGGGGCAATCGCGACATCGCCATCGGCAACCTGATCGGATCCAGCGTCTACAACCTGACGCTGATCCTTGGCGTGCCGGTGCTGGTGGCCAACGGTTCGGGACCCGTCGAGCCCCACCTGCTGCAGATCGACCTTCCCCTGATGGTGCTTGTCGGCCTGCTGTGCGTCCCCGTCTTCGTCAGCGGACGCCGGCTGTCACGCAACGAGGGCATGTTGTTCGTGCTCGGCTACCTGGTCTACCTGACGTACCTGATCAGCGTGCGGAACTGACCCTGCGGGGCCCACCGCCGGCGCAGCTGCGTGGGATCATCGCTGTGTGACCGACACCGCAGAGCTGATCGGACGGATCGACGCCGGCCTGCGCAGCCGTGCCAGGCCCGAGCGGGCGGTGGCGGAGAAGGCCTACCTGAAGAGCGAGCTCGACCACTACGGCACGTCGGTGCCGGCCATCCGGGCTGCCGTCGGCGAGGTGGTCCGGGGGCGCGACCTGCACCACGACGAGGTGATCGCGGTCGCTGTGGGGCTGTGGCGCGAGCCCGTCCACGAGCGGCGGGCCGCAGCTGCCGAACTGCTGGAGCAACGAGTCGACCTGTTGACCGCCTCCGACATCGAGCTGCTGGAGCTGCTGCTGCGCGAGTCCCGCACCTGGGCGCTGGTGGACAACCTCGCCGCGAGCGTGGTGGGCGCCCTGGTGGAGCGGGATCCGTCACTGAGCGCGGTGCTGGACCGGTGGGCGCGCGACCCCGACTTCTGGATCCGGCGGTCGGCGCTGCTGGCCAACCTTGTCGCGCTACGCCGCGGCGCTGGCGACTTCGACCGCTTCAGCCGCTACGCCGACGCGATGCTGGAGGAGAAGGAGTTCTTCATCCGCAAGGCGATCGGCTGGGTGCTGCGCGACACCGGGCGGCTGCGGCCCGGTCTGGTCCACGACTGGCTGCTCCCGCGGGCGCACCGGGCAGCGGGCCTCACCGTCCGCGAGTCGGTGAAGTACCTCTCCACCGAGCAGCGGGCAGCGATCCTCGGCGCCCGCTGACCCGGGATCGACCACAATGGTGTCGCCGGCCAGAGACACTGGCCCGACAGCGGGAGCGTGGATGCGATGACCGAGCAGGGCAGGACCGAGGAGTTCGAGGTCACCTTCAGCAACCTCGTCAGCAAGATCGCCGAGCTGGTTCGGGAGGGCAACGTCCGTCGGATCACCCTCAAGCGCGAGGGCCGCACGCTCGCCGAGATCCCGCTCAACGCGGGGCTCACCATCGGTGCCATCACCGCCCTGGTAGCGCCGCTCGTGCTCGGCATCGGGGCCGTCGCCGCCGTCCTGACCAAGGTCACCGTCGTGGTGGAGCGGCCGGCCGACCCGTCCTGACCGCTCAGGCGGGGTCGTCGCCGCCGGGCACGTCCCGCCAGGAGTGCCGGGGTGCGTAGCCGAGCAGCCGGCGCGCCTTGTCGATCGCCAGTAGTGTCTCGGTGCCCGACACCGGACGCCGCAGCGGCACGCCGGGGTAGACCTCGGCCAGCAGGTCGGCGCTGGGCCGTTCCATCACCGTGTCGGCGTTGGCGATCACTAACGCGTGGAAGCCGGGCAGGTCTGCCTCCACCGCGAGCCGGGTGGCCTGGGCGCCGTCGCGGGCGTCGATGTAGCCCCACAGGTTCCACCGTCGCAGGGTCGGGTCGTGCTGCCATCCGGGGAACGCGGCATAATCCGCGGGCTCCATCACGTTGGAGAAACGCAGCCCGATGATCGACAACTCGGGGTCCCAACGGGCGTAGTGGCGGGCGAGTTCCTCCTCCGCAGCCTTCCCGAGCGAGTAGGTCGAGTTCGGCAGCACCGGGTACTCCTCATCGACCGGCGCATACGGCGGCGGGACGTCGAACGGCAGGCCAAGGACCGTCTCGCTGGAGGCCCACACCACCTTCTTGATGCCGGCCAGTTTCGCCGCCTGGAAGACGTTGAACGTGGCTGGCACGTTGTTGTGGAAGGTCGCGGCGTTGGGCCGCTGGCCGGGTGTCGGGATCGCGGCGAGGTGGACGACCGCGTCGACACCCTCGTACCGGTCGTCGATCCCGGTGAGCAGTTCGGCGACCTGCCCGAAGTCGGTCAGGTCCGCCCGGGTGAACCGGACCCGACTCGGCTGGGCCGGCGGGGTCAGGTCCACGCCGATCACGTCGTAACCGTGCTCGAGAAACTCGCCGACCACCGCCCGGCCGAGCTTGCCGCTGCTTCCCGTCACCACCACGCGTGCCACGCATCCAGCCTAGGGGCCGACGAGGTCGCGGGCAGTAGGCCGCGCCAACCACGGCAGCGGGCGTCAGGGTGAGGCCGCCGGACCGGCGCTGAGTCGTCCGACGAGCAGGTCCCGGATCTCTCGCTGGCGCAGCAGGAAGTCGCGCTCGTCGAGTCGCTTGCGCCGCAGCCAGCCGGTGACCTCGGAGTTCCACTTGCTGGTGTTGCACGACCGGCACGCCGGCACCACGTTGTCGAGGGTGTAGCGCCCGCCTCGCGACACCGGGAGGACACAGTCACGCTGCAGTACCACTCCGGTGGCCCCGCAGTAGGCGCACCCGCCCCAGGCCTGCTGCAGCGCCAGCCACTGCTGATCGGTGAGGTCGTTCACCACCTGCTCCAACCGGCGCCGACGACGTCGGGCGGCCCGGCTCCGGCGCGTGCTGCTCACCACACCGGCAGCGTACGACCGGCGACGCGGTCTGTCGGGGACCTTAGGGTGGGTGGCATGGACGCTGGCGCGGCGCTGAAGCGGATCGGCTTCCTGCTGGAGCGCTCGGGGGCCCCCACCTACCGGGCCCTGGCCTTCCGGCGCGCCGCGGAGGCGATCGCCGCCCTCGAACCCGGCGCCCTTGAGAAGCTCGCCGCCCGCGGCGCGCTGCGCACGCTGCCGGGGATCGGCGCCACCACCGAGACGGTGATCATGGAGGCACTGGCGGGCCAGACACCCGGCTACCTGGCCCGGCTCGAGGCTGATCCGCCGCCGTTCGCCGGGGCCGGGGACGCCCTCAGGGCGGCATTGCGCGGCGACTGTCACACCCACTCGCTGTGGTCGGACGGCGTGAGCCCCATCATCGACATGGCGCAGGCCGCGCGCTCGCTGGGGCACGAGTACCTGGTGCTGACCGACCACTCCCCCCGGCTCACCGTCGCCAACGGATTGACCACCGAGCGCCTGCTCGACCAGCTCGACGAGATCGCAGCGGTCAACGCGCAACTCGCCGCCGAGGCCGACGCGGGGGCAGCGCCGTTCCGGGTGCTGACCGGCATCGAGGTCGACATCAACGAGGACGGGACCCTTGACCAGTCCCCAGAGGTGCTAGCCGCGCTGGACATCGTCGTCGGGAGCGTGCACTCCAAGCTCCGCTCCCCGCGCGACGTCATGACGCGGCGCATGCTCACGGCAGTGCGCGACCCGCACCTTGACATCCTCGGCCACTGCACCGGACGCCTCGTGGTCGGCCGGGGCCGTCCGCAGTCGGAGTTCGACGCGGCAGCGGTCTTCGCCGCCTGCCGCGACAACGACGTCGCGGTCGAGATCAACTGCCGACCCGAACGCAAGGACCCGCCTCGCGACCTGCTGCGGCTGGCGGTCGAGCTGGGCTGCCGGTTCTCCATCGACACCGACGCCCACGCCCCGGGCCAGCTGGCCTGGCAGTACATCGGCTGCGACCGGGCTGCCGAGTGCGGGGTCACCGCCGACCGGGTGGTCAACGCGGCCTCGGCCGATGCCTTGCTGCAGTGGCGGACGGCGCGCCGGTCGGCCTGACGGGTGCCCCGGTCCTGCTCGCGACGGGCCTCGTCCGGTTCCCGGCGGCCGGGTAGCGTCGCTGGGGTGAAGCCCAGGGCCAGGACGGTAGCGGCCGCCGCCGGCGCGGTGCTCGCCCTCGGTGCGCTGGGTGGTCTGCTCGCCGCCCCGACACCGGCGCCACCGCCGTCGCCGACAGATTCCGGCCAGCTGCGCACCGCCATCTCCACCGGGGCGCTGCTTGACCACCTGACGGCCCTGCAGGAGATCGCCGACGCCCATGGCGGCAACCGGGCGTCCGGCACCCCGGGGTACGCCGCCTCGGCGGACTACGTGGCGGCCCGGCTGGCGCAGGCCGGGTTCCGGGTGGAGCGCCAGCAGTTCAGCTACCAGCGTGCTGACTACTCAAAGGCGACCCTGCAGCGCCGGACACCCGCCCGCACCGACTACACGGTGCTGCGCGACCACCGTCCGCTCGCCATGTCCGGCGCCGGGTCCGTCATCGCCGAGGTGGCTGCTGTCGACCTGAACCTGACCGGTGACCGGCGGACCACCAGCGGCTGCGAGGCCGCGGACTTCACCGGCTTCCCGCGCGGCCGGATCGCCCTGGTGCAGCGCGGTACCTGCTCGTTCGCCACCAAGGTCGCCCACGCGCAGACCGCGGGGGCGAGCGCAGTCATCGTGCTCAACCAGGGCGACGACCCGAGCCGGATGGGCCTGTTCGCCGGCACGCTGGGCAGCCAGGCGAGCGTCCCGGTGGTCGCCACCACCTTCGACCTGGGCGCCGAGTGGGCCACCACGCCGTCCACCACGCTGGCGGTGACCGTCGAGTCGACCAGCAGCCGGATCACCACCGAGAACCTGTTCGCCGACACCGCCACCGGGGACCCCCGCCACACCGTGGTGCTCGGCGCCCACCTCGACGGGGTCGCCGCCGGACCGGGCATAAACGACAACGCCAGCGGCGTCGCCGCGGTGCTGGAGACCGCCGTCCAGTTCGCCCGCCTTGGCATCCAGCCCGCCAACCGGGTCCGGTTCGCGTTCTGGGGCGGCGAGGAGGACGGTCTGCTGGGCTCCGAGCACTACGTAGGCCGGCTCGACGAAGCCGACCGCGACGGCACCGCCCTCTACCTCAACCTCGACATGATCGGCTCACCCAATCCCGACCCGGCGGTGTACGGGGGGGCGACCGGTTGGCCGGCCGGATCGGCGGCCGCCCGGTCGGTCCTGTCCGACTTCCTCACCTCGCAGGGCGTGCCGCCCGGGACCGTCAGCTTCTCCTCCAGCGATCACGCCTCCTTCGCTGCCGCCGGGATCGCCGTCGGCGGCCTCTTCACCGGCGCCGACGAGGCTGCCGACCCCTGCTACCACCAGGCCTGCGACCGGGTCGACACGATCAACCACGACATGCTGGGCCTGATGGCGGACGCCGCCGCGCACGCCACCTTGACCTTCGCCCAGCCCGGCTAGGACGGCCCGGCGACGCAGTCGTGCAGCAACTGCACCATCGCCTCGCGAAGCCCCGCCACCCCGGACCGTCCCCGCAACGGTTCCCCCACCGACACCACCGGCCTGACCGACCGGTCGCGGACCAGGATCTGGAGGGTCGCGGCCGCCAGTTCCCGATCCTCTGCCGTGGCGCGGCGGCGGGCGAGCGGGTTGCGCAGCATCCGCTGCGAGATCACCCCCGAGACCGCGACGGGGAGCACGGCAGTGCCCGGCGCGAGCCGGACCAGCAGTTCGACAGAGGAACCCCAGCTGTTCAGGGAGGCCAGCGCGTCGGCGAACCGCAACCGCGGGTCGGGCTCGATGGTGCCGGCGGGGAAGGTAAGGATCGCCCCGCCGGAGCGCAGGTGCTCGGCCGCCCGCCGGACCAGGCCGGTGCGGCCGTGGGCGTCACCGTTGACGTACAGCAGCCGTGACGCCATGTGGGGAATGGTCCGCAGGATCGGCCGCTCCAGGGCGATGATCAGCACGTCGTCGCGGACCGCCAGCATCCGCCAGATCGCTGGGGCATCGACAGTGCCGGCATGGTTGGACACCACCAGCAGCGGGCCCTCGGCGGGCGGCTGCCCGCCCCTGATCGTCACCTCTCCGGCGTACCGGGGCAGCACCACCTCGGCCGCTGCCGCCAGCCCGCCGCGGGCGACGGCGGCGTCCATCTCGCTCACGTCGGTGACGAACCGGCTGACCGCCAGCCGGGCCAGGCCGGCCAGGAGCGGCGCACTTCGCCTGGCGCCCAGGCCGCGCAGCAGGTCGGCACCCGACGTGTCGCGAAGCCCGCGCGTGAGCCCGCGGTCGCGCCGGTTCCCCTCCTCCACCACCCCGCAGACGCTAGCCGACCCGGGCCGCCTGCAACACGCCCCACGCCCGGAATCGAGGTGGCGGGCCACGGAGCCTGGCGGGAGGCCCGGCGGCCACAGGGGTGGAGCGCGGCGGCTCCACGACTTAAGCTCGTCAGCGAACCGACGCACAGGAGGTCACCCCCGCCATGGAACTCCCTGCCCTCTCCCGCCGCACAGTCCTCAGCGGTCTCGGCGCGCTCGCCCTCGGCGGGCTGGTCGGCTGCAGCCCCAGCCCCAGCACCGGGCGCGGTGGCCAGTCGTCCGCCGGTCTCGACCAGGTGACCTACCAGCTGTCGTGGACCCATTCAGTGCAGTTCGGGGGCACCTACCTGGCCGCCGACCGTGGCCTCTTCGAGGAGCAAGGGCTGGACGTGCGGCTGGCGCCGGGCGGCCCCAACGTTGCCGGTGACGCCAACACCGTCAGTGGCGCCGCCCTGATGAACATCTCGGTGGCCGACGGGGTCGCCCGCGCCAACGCCGAGGGTGCAGACCTCGTGATGATCGGCGCGCAGTACCAGAAGAGCCCGGTGACAATCCTCTCCCTGGCCAGCGGACCCCTGACCGAACCGCGCGACCTGGTCGGCCGCAGGATCGGGGTCGCCGGCACCGACACCCCTGGGCTGTCGGCCTTCCTGGCGATCAACAACCTCAGCGAGGACGACGTGACCTTCGTCCCGAGCCAGTACGACCCCGCCGTGCTCACGGCCGACCAGGTCGACGGGTTGTACTGCTTCTACAACGACCTGCCCGTGGCGCTGGCCGTCCAGGGGATCGAGGGCCACGCCATGCTGCTGGCCGACTTCGGCTACAACCCGATGAGCCAGACCTACACGGTGCGCCGGTCCAGCCTGTCCGACCCCGCGGAACGGGACCGGATAGTGCGGCTGTTCCGCGGCGATGCCAGGGGCTGGCAGCTGTACAAGGACGACCCGCAGGCCGCCGCGGAACTGGCCGTCAAGGCCTACCCCGACGCGGGCCTGGACCTGGAGACCCAGCGAGAGCAGGCCGACGTCCAGCTCGACATCATGTACTCCCCCACCACCGACCAGTACGGGTTCGGCTGGTTCACCGACGAGCAGGTGGAGGAGAACCTCGAGCTGTTCGGCCTGCTGGGCGTCGCGGGGGGAAGCCGGGAGCTATGGGATCGCTCGATCCTCGAAGAGGTGTACGCCGACGGGCCCACCGCGTGACCGCGACGGCCGAGCAGACCGCGCCCCCCGTCGTCTGTACCGGGGTCGCCAAGACCTTCCCGTCGCCCACCGGCGGCCTGGTGGCGCTGGAACCGCTCGACCTGACCCTGGCGCCGGGATCGGTGACCGCGCTCGTGGGGCCGTCCGGGTGCGGGAAGTCCACGCTGCTGCGGATCCTCGCCGGCCTGGAGCAGCCCGACCCGGGGGGGTCGGTACGAATCGGCGGCGACGAACCGCTGGCGGTGCGGCGGCGCGGGGAGCTGGCGATCGCCTTCCAGGACGCCTCCCTGCTGCCGTGGCGGACCGCCGCCGGCAACGTCGCGCTGGCCCAGCAGCTGGCCCGCCGACCGGTCGACCACGACCGGGTCCGCGACCTGCTGGAGCGGGTGGGGCTGGCTGGCTTCGAGAACGTCCGACCCGCGGAGCTGTCGGGCGGGATGCGGCAGCGGGCGGCGATAGCCCGCTGCCTGGTCACCGAACCGCGGCTGCTGCTACTTGACGAGCCGTTCGGGGCGGTGGACGAGCTGACCCGGCGCCGGCTCAACATCGAACTGCCGCCGCTGTGGTCGGGCGTCACGACCACCACGGTGCTGGTCACCCACTCGATAGACGAGGCCGTGCTGTTGTCGGACCGCGTCCTGGTGATGTCGCCGCGTCCGGGAGCGATCATCGCCGACCTGCCCGTCAGGCTCGACAGGCCACGCCACCTCGGCCAGTTGCACAGTGCCGGCTTCACCCAGCTCGTCGAGCGGATCGGTGCGCTGCTCGGCGTCGACCAGTACCTCGACGACGAGGCGTGACCGGTGGCCGTCCAGCACGAGGAACCCGGCGTCGCGGCAGCGCCGCCGCTGGCTGACCCGACGAGGCAGCGCCGTGACCACCGCCCGGTGCTGCGGGCGGTCCTGGGCTGGGTGGCGGCGGTGGCGGTGTGGGAGTTGGTGGCGCGCACGCTGCTGGCCGGGCGCCACCTGATCGGCGCGCCGTCCGGCATCGTGGGCAAGCTGATCGACAACGCCGCCCTCTACGCGCGCGGGTTGTGGTTCACCACCGTCGAGGCCGGCGCCGGTTACCTGCTGGGGAACCTGGCAGCGGTCGCGCTCGCCCTGGTCGTCGTGCTGCTCCCCGGGCTGGAGCGGACCGTGCTGCGGCTGGCGCTGGTGGTGTACTGCCTGCCGCTGGTGGCGCTGGGCCCGCTGCTGCGCCTGGTGTACGGCTTCGGCGACGGCCCCCAGATCACCCTCGCCGCGTTGGCCGTCTACTACCTCACCCTGGTTCCGCTGCTGGTCGGACTGCGGGCGGTGCCGAGGTCGTGGCTGGACCTGACCGCCAGTTACGGCCGGGGGCGCTGGACGACGCTGGCGACGGTCCGGGCGCGGGCCGCGCTGCCCTACCTGATGGCCGGGCTGCAGGCGTCGGTGCCGGCCGCCTTCCTCGGCGCGCTGGTGGGCGAGTTCACCGGGGCGGAGCGGGGCATTGGCGTGCTGTCGATCCTTGCGCTGCGCAGCCTGGACACCGACGGGCTGTGGGCGCTCATGCTGCTGAGCACAGCGGCGTCACTGGCCGGCTACGGACTGGTGTCCATGCTCGCGCGCCGGGTCGCCCCGGCGCAGCCAGCCGTGCTGCTCAGCCCGCCGGCGTCCGGTCCGCGGCGGCCGGGGTGGCAACGCTGGCTGCGCGGGATCGGCGCGGTGGGAGGAACGGCGGTCCTGGTGGTCGGCGGCTGGGTCGGCCTGTTCGCCCTGCTGGGCCTGGATCCCTACTTCGCTAAACGCCCCTGGGACGTCTGGGCGTGGCTGGTGACCACGAGCGGCGCGGCCGAGCACCGCGAGGAGCTCCTCACCGCCACCGTCGAGACCGCGACTGTGGCGATCCCCGGTTACCTCGCGGGCCTGCTGCTGGGAGTGGCGCTGGCGGCGGCGTTCTCGCTGTCGCCCCGGGTGCGGCGGGCGCTCACCCCGGTCGCGGTCGCGCTGCGGTGCGTGCCGGTGATCGCCATCGCTCCCCTGCTGGTCGCCGCGCTGGGACGTGGCCCGTTCGGCACCGCTGTCGTGGTCGCGATCATGACGTTCTTCCCGACCCTCGTTTCGTGCCTGTACGGGCTGGGCCAGCTTCCGGGCCAGGTGGCTGAAGTGTTCGCCACCTACGCGACGCCGTCGTGGCGGGTGCTCCTGCTCGGGCGGCTGCCGGCGATGGCCCCGGCATTCTTCGCCGCAGCCCGGATCGCGGCCCCCACCACCTTGCTGGCGGCCACAGTTGCCGAATGGCTGGCGACCGGGATCGGGCTGGGCAACCTGATGGCGGTGGACGCCGCGACCAGCCGGTACTCCTCGCTGTGGTCGACAGTCGTGGTCGTCACCCTGCTGGCGCTGGCCGCCTACGCGATGGTCGAGGCTGTCGAGCGTCGGGTGCTGGCGGTGCTGGCGCCCGAGCAGAGCCGCTGGTAGGGCGTCTCAGCCGGCCAGGGCGGTCGCGACAGCCGCCGCGGTGTCCTGCCAGGTCGGGGTGTCACCGCTGCGTCGGACAGCGTCGTGTCGCCAGCGGTGCCGCACCTGTGGGTCCGACAGCCAGCCCTCCAGCACCGCGGTGAGCGCCGCGACGTCACCTGGCGCGAACCGCCCACCGACCCCCAGTTGGGCTTCGACGGCACCGGTGCCGGACGGGACCACGGCAGGGATGCCGCGCGCCAGCGCCTCGGCGACCACCATCGCGTAGGTCTCGGTGCGGGCGGTGTGGACCAGCAGGTCGGTGTCGGCCCAGATCTCCTCGAGGGCGGCTCCGCTGCGCGGCCCGGTCACCTCGACGCGTCCGCCAAGACCGGCGGCCGCGACCGCCGTCCGGACCCGGTGGGCCAGCGCCTCATCGACCCGGTCGGGTCCCACCAGCCGGGCCCGCCACGGCAGGTCGGACAACCGGGCCAGAGCCGCCAGGAAGCTCAGCGGATCCTTGGTCGCGGTGAGCCTGCCCAGCCACAGCAGCGACGGCGGCCCGCCGTCAGCTCTCGTTCCGGCCGCCGGCGTCGCCCGCTCGGTGCCCGGTGGTGCGACGGTCAGGTCCTGGCGCCCGTACCGGGCGGTGACCTGGTCGGCCGCCCACCGGCTGGTGACCACCACGGCGTCGGCCAGGCGGACTGCC
>JAEZGC010000131.1 GCA_023437345.1 Actinomycetes bacterium | reverse complement strand
GCCCTCGCCTCGGAGTGGGCGTGGGCCAGCAGCCGCTCCGCCTCGTCGGCGGCGACCTGGCGAGTGCGGGTCGCGTCCCGCTCGGCGGCCGCAAGGATGGCGCGGGCGCGGGCCTCGAGGTCGGCGGCCTGGGCGGACGCCTCCGCAGACCTCGCCTCCACCTTCGCCTGGGTGGTGGCCAGCAGGCCGGCCGCCTGCTCACGGACGGCGGCCAGATGGGCCTCGGCCTCCTGGTGGGCCCTGCGGACCAGCTGCACGGTCTCCGCCTCGGCACCGGCGCGCAGTTCGGCCATCGCCTGCTCGGTCCAGGCGGTGTGGGCGGCGGCGGCGGCGAGCTGCTCCTCGCTGGTGGCCTGGGCCGCGGCGAGCAGCGCCTCGCGTTCGGTGGTGGCCGCGGTGGTCGCGGCGTCCAGTTCCTCGTCCCAGGCCCGGCGTTCGGCCGCGACCTGCTCGCGGGCCTGGGCGACCTCGGCCTCGACCGCCTCGCGCAGCGCGGCGAGTTCGCTCTCCAGGTCGGCGCGCCGCCGTCCGATCTCCAGGTCGAGCCCGGTCTGCCGGGCTGCGTGCTCGCTGTCGAGGACGCGGTACCGCTCGGTGATCGCCGCTTCGGTCTCGGCCTGGCGCTGCTCGATGCGCTGCTCGGCGGCGGCCTCGGCGGCCTGTGCCGTCGACACGATCTCGCCGGCCCGGGCGGTGGCCTCGGTGACGAGGCGCTCGGCCTCGGCCCGCGCCTGCGACATCAACTGGTCGGCGGTGCGCTGGGACGTCTGGGCGATCAGCGCGGCCTGCGCGCTGGCGTCGCTGACCAGGGTGACCGAGTCCTGGCGGGCCTCGTCCAGCCGGGCGGTCGCGTCGGCCAGGGCGAGTTCGATCTCGCGCTGCCGGTCGGTCAGGCCGTTCTCAAGGTCGTCGCGCTCGGCGCGCAGCCGGGCGGCGTCCTCGCGGAGCCGGTCGACCTCGGTGGCCGCCTCGGCGAGCAGCTGGTCGGCCAGGATCTGGGCCTGGGCGATCAGCGCCGTGGCGTGCTGGGTGACCTGGTTCGCCGGGGCAGCAGCGAACGGCGGGGTCGGATCCAGCATGGTGGCAATTCTCAGGTCCGTACCGCCGTGGTGCAACTCGATCGGCCAGAACGGGCAGGTTCCTCCATCGCGGGTCCAGACTCGTGAAACGTCTCAAGACGCCGTGGCGCTCGTCCGCAGCGCAGCGCCGGGCCGGGCGGCCCCCGTCCTCGCCACTACAGTTCAGGGATGCGTTACGTCTCCACCCGCGGCACCGGCACGGAGCCCGGGCTGGGCTTCTGCGACATCCTGCTGGAGGGCCTGGCGCCCGACGGCGGGCTGTACGTCCCGGCCCACTACCCGCAGGTTGACGCTGAGCAGCTCACCCGGTGGCGCGTTCTGCTGGCCGAGCAGGGGTATCCGGCGCTGGCGCACGCTGTCCTGGAGCTGTTCGTCGACGACATCCCGTCCGACGACCTGGCGGGGATCTGCCGGCGCGCCTACGACCCGTCCCGGTTCAGCGACCCGGCCATCGTCCCCGTCAGCCGCGTACGCGACGGGTTGTGGCTGGCGCACCTGTCGAACGGGCCGACCGCGGCGTTCAAGGACCTCGCCATGCAGCTGCTCGGACAGCTGTTCGAGTACGAGCTGCACCGGCGCGGGGCCGAGCTGAACATCCTCGGCGCGACGTCGGGCGACACCGGCTCGGCCGCCGAGTACGCGATGCGCGGCCGGCACGGCGTCCGGGTGTTCATGCTGACCCCGGCCGGACGGATGAGCCAGTTCCAGCAGGCGCAGATGTTCTCGATAGACGACCCGGCGATCGTGAACATCGCAGTCGAGGGGGTGTTCGACGACTGCCAGGACCTGGTCAAGGCGGTCGCCGGCGACCTGGAGTTCAAGCAGCGCTACCGGCTGGGCGCGGTGAACTCGATCAACTGGGCGCGCGTGGTCGCACAGGTCGTGTACTACATCGCCGCCTACCTGCAGGTCGCCGAGCGGGTCGGCGATCCGGTCTCGTTCTGCGTGCCGAGCGGCAATTTCGGCAACATCTGCGCCGGCCACGTGGCGCGGTCGATGGGGGTGCCGATCGACAGCCTTGTGCTGGCCACCAACGAGAACAACGTGCTCGACGAGTTCTTCCGGACCGGGGTGTACCGGGTGCGGTCGGCGGCCGAGACCCATGAGACGTCGAGTCCGTCGATGGACATCTCGAAGGCGAGCAATTTCGAGCGGTTCGTCTTCGACCTGCTGGGACGCGACGGCGCCCGGGTGCGGGGGCTGTTCGGCGCCGACCTCGCCCGCGAGGGGTGGTTCGACCTGTCGGGGACCCCCGAGTTCGCCACGCTGCGGGAGCGGTACGGCTTCGTGTCGGGTTCATCGACGCACGCCGACCGGATCGCCACCATCGCCGCCACCTGGCGCGACCACGGTGTCCTGGTCGACCCGCACACCGCCGACGGCCTGACCGTCGCCGCCCGGTTCGCCGACCCGGCGGTCGCGATGGTGGTGACCGAGACGGCACTGCCGGTGAAGTTCGCCGAGACCATGGTCGAGGCGATCGGCCAGGAGCCGCCCCGCCCGTCAGCCTTCGCCGGGCTCGAGGACCTGCCCCGCCACGTCATCGACCTCCCCGCCGACGTGCACGCGCTGAAGAGCCTGATCGCCACCACCGTCGCCGCCTGCGGCGCCGACGACTCCTCGAGCAGCCGCGCGGCTGATCTCCTGCGATGGCTGCGACACCCCACACAGCCACCCTCGCCGCCGGCTGGGGCATTGGCGCGGGTTATCGAGCCGGTCCGGGGCGGCGCCTGGCCGGCTGGGGGCACTCGCACGGGTTGTGGGGCCGGCAGTCGCGCCCATAACAGACCCCAGCGCCCCCGGCCCGCCCGGGCCGAGGCGTCACCGGCCCCATAACCGTTCCAGTTGCCCCCGGGCGTCAGCGCACGAGGCCGCGGCGCTCGAGGAGGTGGACGAGCGCGGCGTCCTGGCCGCGGTAGTCGCGGTAGGCGTCCATCACGTCGATCGAGCCGCCCCGGGCGAGCAGGTGGCGGCGGAAGCGCTCCCCGTTGTCGCGGGTGAGCCCGCCGGTGGCGCGGATCCAGGCCGCCGTGTCGGCGTCCAGCACCTCGGACCAGAGGTAGGAGTAGTAGCCCGCGTCGTAGCCGCCCTCGAAGGTGTGCCGGAAGTAGGTCGAGCGGTAGCGCGGCGGCACCAACGGCAGGTCCAGGCCGACCTTTGCCAGCGCCGCCGCCTCGAACGACTCCACCTGCTCGCGGTCGGTCGGCAGATCCGCCAGGGCCGTGGTGTGCCACACCTGGTCGAGCAGCGCGGACGCCAGGTACTCGGCCGTCTTGTAGCCCTGCTGGAACAGCGTCGACCCGACCAGCGTCTCAACCCAGGCCGCCGGCATCGGCTCGCCCGACTCGACATGGACTGCGTACCGCGCCAGCAGCTCGGGCTCCAGCGCCCACATCTCGTTCACCTGCGACGGGTACTCGACGAAGTCGCGCGGCGTCTCGGTGCCCGACTGGGACGGGTAGCGGGTGTCCGACAGCAGCCCGTGCAGCGAATGCCCGAACTCGTGGAACAGGGTGATCACGTCGTCCCAGGTCATCAGCGTCGGTTCCCCGGCCGGCGGCTTCACAAGGTTCGAGTTGTTCACCACCACGGGCAGCTGCCCCAGCAGGTGGTTCTGGTCGACGATGTTGTTCATCCACGCGCCGCCCTGCTTCGACTCGCGGGTGAAGAAGTCGGCGAGGAATAGCCCGACCGGCCGGCCGTCCGCCTCCCGCACCTCGAACACCCGCACCTCCGGGTGGTAGGCGACCACGTCGCTCCGCTCGTGGAAGGTGATCCCGTACAGGCCGGACGCGGCCGCGAACACGCCCTCGTGCAGCACGTTCTCCAGTTCCAGGTACGGACGCAGCACGCTGGCGTCAAGGCTGTACCGCTCGGCCCGCACCTGCTCGCTGAGGAACTGCCAGTCCCACGGCTGCAGGGTGGCGCCAGGCTCGGCCCGCTGCAGCACCGCGTCAAGTTCGGCGGCCTCGGCGGCGACGTTCTCGGCCACCGCAGGCGCCAGCCCGGCCAGCATCGTCCAGATCGCCTCGGCTGTTCCCGCGCAGGCGTACCCCGCGACGTAGTCGGCGTGGTTGGCGAAGCCCAGCAGCTCCGCCCGCTCGGCGCGCAGCCGCGCCAGCTCCACCACCACCGGACGGGTGTCGTGCTCGCCGCCGAGCCCGCGCGTCGTCGCCGCCCGGTGGATCCGCTCCCGCAGCCCGCGGTGGGTCAGGACGTCGAGCGGCCGCTGCCCGGTGGTGTTCGACAGCTCGATCAGCCATTCGCCGGGCCGGCCCCGCTCGGCGGCGAGTTCGGCTGCTGCGGCGACCTCTGCCGGCGACAGCCCGTCGAGTTCGGCGGGGTCGCCGACCCACACCGCGGCGGCGTTCGACCCGGCCAGCGCGAGGCGTCCGAAGCGGGACTGCAGCTCGGCGATCCTGGTGTTCAGCGTCCGCAGCCGCTGCTGCTCGGCCTCAGCCAGCGCGACACCGGCGCGCTCGAAACGCAGCCGGGTCCGGTCCAGCCAGTACGCGGCCTGCTCGTCGAGGACGACGTGGCCGGCGGCCACCCGATCGGCCAGCCCCACCACCCGGTCGTACAGCGTCCGGTCGAGGTAGATGGCGTCGGAGTGGGCGGCCAGCAGCGGCGCCAACTCCTCCTCGATCGCGGTCAACTCGTCGGTGGTGTCGGCCCACTTCACCGTGAAGAAGGCGAGGATCGCCCGTCCCAGCAGCTGGCCGGACGCCTCCCAGGCGTCGACCACGTTCTGCCGGTCGGCCGGCTCCGTCGATCCGGCGAGGTCCGCCAGCTCCGTGAGCTGTTCGGCCATGCCGGCGAGGATCGCCTCCCGGTAGTGGCCCGGCTCGAGCCGGGCGAAGTCGGGCAGCTCGAAGGGCAGCACCGAACGGTCAGCGAGCGGGTTGGCGGGCGCGAGTGTCATGCCGCCCATGATTGCCCGGTCGTCCCCGGCGGGTCCACTCAGTAGTCCGGCAGCGCCTCGGGGTAGGCGAGCAGGCTGCCGACCAGGACGGCGGCCGGGACGGTGATCATCAGCAGCAGCCGCTCCAGGTCGGCGCCGGACGGCTGGATCACCAGCAGCGCGTTCGCCAGCAGGGTGAGGACGGCGAACCAGGTGGCCCACCGGGCGCCGCGCCACACCCAGACCCCCAGGAAGACCAGCAGGACGGCGTTCACTGCGGCGCCGAGCGCCAGCAGGTAGCACAGGGTGTGGGTCGGGCCGGCCATCGGCGGGAACAGGTACAGCCGCAGCGCCTCGACCAGCCAGCCGGCCACCAGGACGCCGATCAGCACCACGGTGCAGCGCCGCCGCAGGGCGGCCCGCGACGCCGCCGCAAATACCGCTGCCACCATGCTTTCAGGCTACGCCGGTCCCGCTCGCGTCGCAGGTGAACCGGCGGCCTGCCACCACCCCCGGGCACCGCCCCCAAGGCACCCCCGCGCCGGGGCGACCGGGACCTATGATGCGACGATGGACCGCACAGTCATCGAGCTGATCGGCTACCTGGCCTCAGCGCTCATCGTGGTCTCGCTGGCCATGTCCTCGGTGGTGCGGCTGCGGATCGTGTCGGCGATCGGCAGCCTGGCCTTCATCACCTACGGGGCGCTGCTGCCGTCCATCCCGCTGATGATCACCAACGTCGCCACGCTCGTGCTCAACCTGTGGTACCTGCGCAAGGAGTTCTCCCCCAAGAGCGACCTGGGGGCGGTCCCGATCGCGCCCGACGAGCCCTTCCTCGTTGACTTCCTGCGCTCCCACGCCGGCGACATCGCGCACTCGCAGCCGGACTTCACCGGGCCGCGGCCCGACGACTTCGTGCTGCTGCTGACCCGGGCCGGGATGCCGGCCGGCGCGGTGGTCGGGGAGCCGGACGGCAAGACCCTGCGGCTGCGGCTCGACTACGTGATGCAGGCCTACCGCGACACCCAGTTGGGGGCATGGCTGTACACCCGCGGCAAGCGGGCCTTCACCGATGCCGGGTTCACCCGCCTGGTAGCCGCGCCGGCAACCGACGTCCACGCCCGGTACCTGCGCAAGGTGGGGTTCACCGAGGAAGGGTATGAACTGGCTGTGAACCTGGGCTGAGCGGTTGCCCGCCCCCCGGTGCTGGTTGAACAATCAACCATGGACTTCTCGGGTTTCCCGCCGCTCCACCCGCTGGTCGTGCACGGCGCGGTAGTGCTGCTCCCGCTGGCCGCGCTCGGCGCGATAGTGATGGCGCTCTCGTCACGGGCGCGCAAGCGGTACGGCTCGCTGGTCGCGGTGGTGTCGGTGGTCGCGCTCGGCGCGGTGGTCGGCGCCCGGTTGAGCGGGGAACAACTCGCCGGCGGGACCGAGGCGACCGGCACGCTGGGCTCCCACATCTTCTGGGGCCTGATCGCGCCGTGGCCGGCGTCCCTGCTCGCCGTGGCGACCGTCGGCCTTGCGCTTGCCGATCGCGGACGCAAGGGCCCGGTGCTCACCACCTTCGCCGTGCTCGCCATGGTCGCCGCCCTGGTCAGCCTCGCGGTGGTGGTGTGGACCGGCCACCTCGGTTCGACAGCTGTCTGGGTGGGCTGAGCCTCACTCGCAGTAGTGCACCTCGCCGGCCATCACCAGGTCGGGGAACTCCACCCCGAGGAAGCGGATCCCGCTCGGCAGGGTGAAGATCTCGCTGCCGTCGCCCAGCCCGGTGTCCTCAAGGACGCCGTCGGGGTACTTCTTCGCCAGTTCGGCGAAGCTCAGGTTGAGCGGGATGTCGTCCTGGATCTGGATCGGCGGACGGCTGCCCTCCAGCCCCAGCGCCCAGCCGTTCAGGGTGCGTGGCGACGACTTGGACGCGGACTTGGCGACGAACAGGACTGACAGGCCGTCGTAGATCAGGGTGCGCTGCCACGGGCTGGCCGAGTTCAGCTCGCACAGGATGCCCTCGACGCTCTCGTCAGGCTTGCCGAGCTTCGCATTGATCGCCTTTTCGGCGGTCGCCTCCTTGGCGCCGAACTTCTGCCCTGCGATCCCGTCCCCGGTCAGCAGCACAGCGCCCGCCTTGGTCGGGGTGGGGGTCGGCGCGGTGTAGCGG
>JAEZGC010000318.1 GCA_023437345.1 Actinomycetes bacterium | reverse complement strand
CGGCGGGGGTGCCCGGCGAGCCGGCGGCGGGGGACGCGTTCGGCGCCAGCCTGGCCGCCCGGGACGGCCACCTCGCGGTCGGCGTGCCCGGCGACCGGCTCGGCTCCGTCCCTGACACCGGCACCGTCCAGCTGTTCACCATCTCCGGCGACGGGCAGGCTGCTGGCGAGCTGCTCAGCCAGGCCACCGCGGGGATCCCCGGACGAGCCGAGACCGGTGACGGGTTCGGGTCGGCGGTCGCGCTCGGCACAGTCTGCCCCGGAGTCTCCGGGGTGGTGGTGGGTGCCCCCGACGAGGCGGTGGTGGACGACCACGAGGGCGACGGGTCGGTGTGGGTGATCCCGCTGGAACGCTCGGCGTCCTGTGCCGCGCAGCAGCTGTGGGAGGGCCACGGGCTGGGGGGCCAGCCGCAGTACTGGCGCCGCCTCGGCGACCACGTCGCGGTGATCCGCGACGGCACGGAGGCCACCGACCTGATCGTGGTCGGCGGCACGGGACTGGTGTCCGACCTGAGCCCGATCGGGGTGCTGTCGGTGTGGTCTTCCAGCGACAACACCAACCCGCTCCACGTCGAGGAGAGCGTGCTGGGGATCGCCGGACGCTGACCCGGTAAACCTGCCGCACCGGGCCGGATAGGATTGGCCGGTGACCGACACCCAGCCACGACGGCTGCTCCGCCTGGAGGTGCGCAATGCGCAGACTCCAATCGAGCGCAAGCCGGCCTGGATCAAGACCACGGCCACCATGGGGCCCGACTACCGGGAACTGCAGCAGCTGGTGAAGGACGAGGGCCTGCACACGGTGTGCCAGGAGGCCGGCTGTCCCAACATCTTCGAGTGCTGGCAGGACCGCGAGGCGACCTTCCTGATCGGTGGCGACTCCTGCACGAGGCGCTGCGACTTCTGCCAGATCGAGTCCCGCAAGCCGTCCGGCTATGACACCGGTGAGCCGCTGCGGGTCGCGGAGTCGGTCCGCACGATGGGCCTGCGCTACGCCACGGTCACCGGCGTGTGCCGCGACGACCTTGCCGACGAGGGCATCTGGCTGTACTCAGAGACGATCCGCAAGATCCACGAACTCAACCCCGGCGTCGGGGTCGAGATGCTGGCCCCCGACTTCTCCGGACGCGACGAACTGCTGAACCAGCTGTTCGAGACCCGTCCTGAGGTGTTCGCCCACAACGTCGAGACGGTTCCGAGGATCTTCCGCCGGATCCGTCCCGGCTTCAGCTACACCCGGTCGCTCGACGTCCTCGGCAAGTCGCGGGCGTTCGGGCTGGTCACCAAGTCGAACCTGATCCTCGGGATGGGCGAGACCAGGGACGAGATCTCCCAGGCGCTGCGCGATCTGCACTCCGCCGGCACCGAGCTCGTCACCATCACCCAGTACCTGCGCCCATCGGTGCACCACCACCCGATCGACCGCTGGGTGACCCCGCAGGAGTTCGACGAGCTTGCAGCCGAGGCTGCCGCCATCGGCTTCGTCGGCGTCCTCAGTGGACCCTTGGTACGTTCGTCCTACCGCGCGGGACGGCTGTACCGGCAGGCAATGTCCGCGCGGGCGAGCAACGAGACGCGGAGCGCATGATGGCGAGCGAGAAGGCCAGGGAACTGGCAGCCAAGCAGAAGGCACAGGTCAAGGCCGCCAAGCTGGCGAAGAAGAACTCAGACGATCCCAGGGACTGGGGCTGGTTCCGCCAGCTGCGGGAGACCTGGCGGGTCACCGTCGAGGCCGACCCGCAGGCCCAGTGGCTGGTGATCGGCGGCGGCGTCGGCGTCGCGGCCGCGGTCACCGGCATCGGCATCTTCCTGCCGCCGTGGTGGATGTGGCTGATCACCGGCATCATGGCCGGCCTGGTCGCCGCGCTCTACCTGCTGCTGAACCGGGCCCGCAAGGCCACCTACAAGCGCTACGCCGGCAAGCCCGGCTCGGCCGAGGTGGCGTTCAGCATGCTGGACAAGAAGAAGTGGGACTACGCCGCAGGGATCACCGCCACGCGGCAGCTCGACGTCGTCCACCGGGTGGTCGGCCAGCCGGGGATCGTGCTGATCGGCGAGGGCTCGCCTGCCCGGCTGAAGGCTGTGCTCGCCTCCGAGGCCAAGAAGCACGAGCAGGTCGCCTACGGCGTCCCGGTCACCACCGTGCTGATGGGTGACGGTCCTGGCCAGGTGCCGCTGGAGAAGCTCGCCGACCACCTGAAGAAGGCACCCAAGGCGATCAAGCCGGTCCAGCTGACCGAGGTGAAGCAGCGGCTGCGGGCGCTGGACGCGGTGCGTCCCAAGGTCCCGCTCCCCCGCGGGCCGATGCCCACCGTCAAGGGCCTCAACCGGGCGATGCGCGGCCGCTGAGCTTGGCGAACCTGGTCAACGCCGAACGCGTCTCGATAGCGTTCGGCACCCGCATCCTGCTGGACGGCGTCAGCCTCGGGCTGTCCGCCGGTGACGTGGTGGGCGTGGTCGGACGCAACGGCTCGGGCAAGTCGACACTGCTCGGCCTGCTCACCGGGCGTCGCGAGCCCGACGCGGGCCAGGTGACCCGCACCGGTTCGGTGTCGATCGGCCACCTCAGCCAGGACGAGGACTTCCCCCCGGGCGCGACGGTCCGCGACGTCGTGGTGGGCGGGCGTCCCGACCATGCCTGGGCGGCCGAGGAGGCCAGCCGGGCGGTGGTCGGCTCGCTGCTGTCCGGGATCGCCATGGACGCCGACGTCGCACGGTTGAGCGGTGGCGAGCGGCGCCGGGTCAGCCTTGTCGCGCTGATGCTCGCCGGGCACGACCTGCTGGTGCTCGACGAGCCGACCAACCACCTCGACGTGGAGGCTGTCGCCTGGCTGGCCGAGCACCTCAACGCGCTGCAGGCGCGCGGCACAGCGATGCTGGTGGTCAGCCACGACCGGTGGTTCCTTGACGCGGTCTGCACCAGGATCTGGGAGGTGCACGACGCGACTGTGGACGCCTACGACGGCGGCTACGCGGCGTACGTGCTGGCCCGTGCCGAGCGGAGCCGCCAGGCGGCCGCCACCGAATCGCGGCGGCAGAACCTGCTGCGCAAGGAGCTGGCGTGGCTGCGGCGCGGCCCGCCGGCGCGGACCTCCAAGCCCAGGTTCCGGATCGCGGCGGCCAATGCGCTGATCACCGACGTGCCCGAGCCGCGCGACCGGCTGCGGCTGCAGGAGTTCGCGCTCGCCCGGCTCGGCAAGGACGTGTTCGACCTGCACCACGTCAGCTACTCGGTGCCGGCCCGCGCCGGAAGCGACAGGTCCCCGGCCGCCGACCGGGAACGGACGCTGCTCGACCGGGTCGACTGGTCGATCGGGCCCGGCGCCCGGATCGGTCTGATCGGGGTTAACGGCTCGGGCAAGACCAGCCTGCTGCGCCTGCTCACCGGCGACCTGACCCCCGCTTCCGGCCGGGTGAAGCGGGGCAAGACGCTGCGGATCGGGCACCTGTCGCAGGAGGTCGCCGAACTCGACGACTCCGAGCGGGTGCTGGACAGTGTCGACAACCTCAAGCGCCAGACCCGGCTGGCTACCGGCAGGGAGGCGTCGGCCTCGTCGCTGCTGGAGGAGTTCGGGTTCACCGGCGAGCGGCTGGTGACCAGGATCGGCGACCTGTCCGGTGGCGAGCGGCGCCGGCTGCAGTTCCTGAGGCTGCTGATGGGCGAACCGAACGTCCTGCTGCTGGACGAGCCGACCAACGACCTCGATATCGACACCCTGACCGTGGTCGAGGACTACCTCGACGGCTGGCCCGGCACCTTGCTGGTGGTCAGCCACGACCGCTACTTCCTTGAGCGGGTCTGTGACGTCACCTACGCCCTGCTGGGGGACGGCCGCTGCGTCCTGCTGCCCGGCGGGGTGGACGAGTACCTGGCCCACCGTCGCCATCAACTCGCGGCGGCCACCGCGCCGGTCCGCTCCGGCCCGCGCAGCCCGGCCGCGGCGGCCCGGGTCCGGCAGGCCGGCAATGACCTGGCGAGGGTGGAGTCGCAGCTGGAGAAGGCCGCAACCAGCATCGAACGGCTGCACCACGCGATGAGCGAGCACGCCGCCGACTACGAGAAGCTCACCGAGCTCGGCGCCGACCTGGCGGCGGCCGAGGCGCACCACGCCGGGCTCGAGGCCGAGTGGCTCGAACTGGCCGAGCTGGTCGAAGCGGCCGACTGACCTGCCAGGACCGACTGCGCTGCGGGTGACCTGTCCCGACGCTCCCGGCCGGGTTAGGCTGCAGGCGGCCGTCCCCGCAGGAGGATCCGGTGAACCGAGCTGCCCAATCCGGCTGGCGCACAGCCGCCGTGGCTGTGCTGGTGACCGTCGCCGGCGTTGCGCTGCCGCTCGGTGT
>JAEZGC010000287.1 GCA_023437345.1 Actinomycetes bacterium | reverse complement strand
GGGCAGACCTTGTCGTGGACGGGGTCGCCGGGATCGGGGGCAGGGCGGGGCTGCGCGCCGAGGTGGCCGACTTCGCCCGCGCCTGCGTCGCCGCCGGGGTGCCGGTGGTTGCCGTCGACCTGCCGTCCGGCATCCCCGCCGATCCACCGTTCACGGCGCTCGCCGCGGCCGGGGACCAGCCGGAGCCGGTCCCGGTGCCGCCGCCGGCGCGCAGCGTCACCGGGAACGGTCTTGCCACGCACTTCACCGCCGAGCTGACGGTGACCTTCGGCGTCCTGAAGCAGTGCCACGTCATCGAGCCCGCCCGCTCGGCCTGCGGCAGGATCGAGGTCGTCGACATCGGGCTGCCGCGGCTGGAACCCGAACTCGAGTGCTGGGAGCCGGCCGACGTCGAGGCGGCCTGGCCCGTGCCGGCGGTGGGCGACGACAAGTACTCCCGCGGCGTGGTGGGGGTCGACGCCGGATCGCCGCGCTACCCGGGCGCCGCCGTCCTGGTGGCGACCGGCGCGATCCGGGCCGGCGCCGGGATGGTCAGGTTCACCGGGGACTCCGGCGTCGCCGCCGGCCTGCTGGCGCGGCTGCCCAATGTGGTGACCGCGTCCGGGCGGGTTCAGGCGCTCGTCCTCGGCAGCGGCTGGGGCGCGCGCGACGACGGCCCCGAGGTGGTCGCGGGCGCGGTGGCCAGCGGCCTGCCGCTGGTGATCGACGCTGACGCGCTGGGCATGCTGCCTTACCGGCTGCACCCCCAGGTGCTGCTCACCCCGCACGCCGGCGAGCTGGCGCGCTTCCTCGGCATCGCCCGCGAACAGGTGGCCGCCGACCCCGTCGCAGCGGTCCGGCAGGCCGTGGTCCGCACCGGGGGAACGGTGCTGCTCAAGGGCGCCACCCAGCTCGTCGCGACCCCCGGCCAGGCCCGCGTCGCGGTGGCGGTGCCGGGTCCGGCGTGGACCGCCCAGGCCGGTTCCGGCGACCTGCTGGCCGGTATCTGCGGGGCGCTGCTGGCCGCCGGATTGCCGGCGCCACAAGCGGCGTTGGCCGGTGCCGGGATCCAGGCGATGGCCGCCACCGGGCGGGCAGCCGTCCCACCGCAGGACCTGGAGCTGCCGCTGCCGCTGCGCTGAGGTGCTTCCCATGCGCCGCCCGGTCACGCCATGATGGGCGAAGCCACGACACCCCGACCGGCACCTCGAAGGAGAGTGTGATGGGCAAGTACACCGACGATGCAAGGGCAATTATCGCCGCCGTCGGCGGACCGGAGAACATCCAGGCCGCCACCAACTGTGTTACCCGCCTGCGGTTCGCGCTGGCGGACGAGAGCAAGGTCGACAAGGCAGCCCTCGAGGACGTCGACGTCGTCAAGGGCTCCTTCTCGGCAGCCGGCCAGTTCCAGGTGGTGATCGGACCGGGCGTCGTCGAGGAGGTCGCCAAGGACATCCTCGAGGTGACCGGCAGGGCCGAGGCGACCAAGGAGGAGGTGAAGGCTGCGGCCGCGGAGAAGATGAACCCGCTGCAGCAGTTCGTGAAGATCTTCTCCGACATCTTCGTCCCGCTGCTGCCCGCGCTGGTGACCGCCGGCCTGCTGATGGGCATCAACAACATCCTCACCCAGCCGGGCATCTTCGGTGAGCAGTCGCTGGTGCAGATGAACCCTGGGCTCGAGGGCATCGCAGGGATCATCATCACCATCGCCAACACCTCGTTCGTCTTCCTGCCGGTGCTGGTCGGCTGGTCGGCGGTGAAGCGCTTCGGCGGCAACCCGCTGCTCGGCATTGTGCTGGGCGCCATGCTGGTCCACCCCGACCTGTTGAACGCGTGGGGGCTCGGCTCGGCCCGCAGCGGCGAGGGCATCCCGTACTGGGATCTGTTCGGCTGGCACATCGACAAGATCGGCTACCAGGGCCAGATGCTGCCCATGCTGGTCGCCGCCTGGGTGCTCGCCAAGGTCGAGATCTGGCTGAAGGAGAAGGTCAACGAGAGCTTCCACCTGCTCGTGGTGGCCCCGGTCGCCCTACTGGTCACCGGCTTCCTCGCGTTCGCCGTCATCGGCCCGGTCACCTTCTTCGTCGGCGACCTGCTCGCCCAGGGCGTCACGTGGCTGTTCAACCTGGTTCCTGCGCTCGGCGGCCTCGTCTACGGCACCCTCTACGGCGTGATGGTGATCACCGGCATGCACCACACCTTCCTGGCTGTCGACCTGCAGCTGCTGGCCACCAACCAGTCGACCTTCCTGTGGCCGATCCTGGCGCTGTCGAACATCTGCCAGGGCTCGGTGGCCTTCGGCATGTACTTCGTGCTCCGTAACGCCAAGCAGAAGTCGCTAGCCGCGACCTCCGGCCTGTCGGCCTGGCTGGGCATCACCGAACCGGCCATGTTCGGCGTGAACCTTCGCTACAAGTACCCGTTCCTGATCTCGATCGCCTGCGCCGGCCTGGCCGGTGCCTTCATCTCGATCTTCGGGGTGCTGGCCTCCAGCATCGGCGTCGGCGGCGTCCCCGGCATCTTTGCGATCATCCCCCAGTACTGGTTGATCTTCGGGATCGCGATGGCGTTCTGCATGTTCATCCCCGGCCTGATCACCCTGTTCTGGGGCCGGCGGCAGCAGGAGGGCAAGGACGCGGCGACCGAGGCGGCCGAGGAGGAAGCCGACCTGGCCGCGGCGACTGTCTGACCGGTGGCTGACCGCCACCGTCCGTGACCGGCCCGCACCGAAGGAGTACGGCGATGATGCCTGAGCTCGACTGGAAGAAGACTGCCGTCGTCTACCAGAT
>JAEZGC010000282.1 GCA_023437345.1 Actinomycetes bacterium | reverse complement strand
GGCGGTAGCCCAGCAGGTTCTGGCCGCGCAGCAGCATCTGCAGGCGGCTGTTGGGCATCAGTTCGCGGAAGGTCCGCAGCCGCACCCAGGGATCCTCGTTGAGGAACCGGATGCAGGAATCGTAGGTGGCCCCGCCCCAGCACTCGACCGACCAGTAACCGGCCTTGTCGATGTCTTCACAGGCCTCGACCATGTCTTCGAGGGCCATGCGGGTCGCGAGGAGACTCTGGTGACCGTCACGGAGGACAAGCTCCGTCACGCCAATGGTTCGCTGACTCATGGTGCGTAGTCTTTCAGAATCTGTACTACGACGCGTCGTAACCAGCGGATTCGGGCAGCTGACGAGACAAGTGATCCCGCTTGTCAGGCCTGCAGAACACATCGGTGCACGAAATGGTCAGACCGCTGCACGCCGGTGCAGCCCCGCAGGCCCCTGTCAGTGACGGATTCGCGGCAGCCGCCGGGCGATCTCCTGCTCGAAGATGTTCTTCACCGCAGCGGTGTCCACCACCCCGCCGACGGTCGGCAGCGACCGGGTTGCGGCCCGCTGGCAGACCACCAGCCAGGCCTGGCCCATCGCCAGGGTGAAGCCGGACGCCACCGAGGCGTTGACCACCCCACCGGCGACCGTCCCGGCGCCGGGGATGAACTTCAGCAGGCTGGTGGCCGCCGCCCGTCCGGCCGAGGTGGCTATCGAGGTCGAGGCGATGGCCAGGATGGCCGCCCTGTCGAAGCTGAGCTGGTACAGCTGGGCGAGCCTGCCCATCATGCCGAGCTGGATCGGCACAAGGACGGCCGCCGAGCTGAACGGGATCGGGACGGCTGCCGCGGCCGCGGCGGCTGCGGTGCTGGCCGCTATCGCCTTGTTCGCCTGAACGGCCTTGAGTTCAAGATCGATGGCCTGCGCCGCCGCGAGCGCTCCACGGACGGCGTCGGGAGCGACCTGAAAGGTGGCGTGGAGGACGTCCATCAAGCCGTGGGGCGGCTGACCGGTGAACTGGTCCCTCATCGCGTACGTCATGAACGGACGGCCACCGACTATCGGCAGGTCCCTGGCCTGGATCTGGCGGGCCAGCTCGACGGCGTCGGGGTGGTACTGCCCCTCCCGCATCGGGACCTGGGTGAGCACCACGAGGACGGGGACCTCGAGCTCGGCCAGCTTTCTGATGAACCGCTCCTCGACGTCCTCGAAGCGGCGGTCCATGCCGCGGATGCAGTACCAGGCGACGTGCACCTGCTCGGCGACCGGGCGGCCGTGGCTCTCCTTCACCGCCTTCGTGATCTCCTTGAGGATCTCGGCGTCGTCCTTGCCGATCTCCAGGCCGCGGGTGTCGATCACGCCGAGCGTGCCGCGCTTGTCCAGGTAGAGGTGGGATCCCATGGTGACCGGGGCCCCGATCCCTGTGGCGGCCACCGGCTCGCCGAAGATCGCGTTGACCAGGGTGGACTTGCCGACCCCGGTCTTGCCGAAGATGGCCAGGTTGATCCTGCCCAGCTGCTCGGCCTGCTTGTCGAACTCGGCCCGGAAGGTCTCGGTGAACCAGTGAGTCACGTGGGCCAGCCTATGTGGCGGCGCGCCACCGGGCCCGGGACGCGGCCCCCCGTCCGACCCTTGCCGGGCCCTGGTCGGGTCAGCCCTCGCGTCCGGGCGCCGGGTCGTCAGGGGCGGCCGGGGCCGGCTCGATCACCCGGACCGGCTGCCCGGTCAGCACGGCCTGGATCGCGTCGGTGCTGACCTGGAGGTAGCTGCGGCCGTCGGGGGCGAGGGTGGCGCTGTCGAAGTAGTGGGCTGTGCCGTTGTGCTGCATCGGGCCGAGGGTGATCACCTCGATGCGGCCCTCCTCCCTGGCCCGCGACCACGGCGAGCCGACCGCACCGGGCCAGCGTCCGGCGAAGATGATCCAACCCAGGCGCTCCAGCGGGTCGCGGCTGCCGCGCAGGTGGGTGAGTTGCTCGAGGTGGTCGATGCCGTGGTCGTCGGCCATCATGCCGCCGAGGGAGATCACCCGCAGCGGCAGGTCGAGCTTGCCCAGGTACCAGCAGGCGCCCAGGGCTATCTGTGCGCCGCCGCTCCAGCCGATCAACGTCACCGGCACCCCGCTGCCGAGCCGGTAGCCGTGGCGGATCAGCGAGCGCAGAATCTCCTGGGCTGTCCCGATGTTGTAGGTCGGCCCGTACCGCCGGTCGGCGCAGACGAACAGCTGGATCGCGTTGCGGGCGTTGACCAGCATCCCCAGCAGGCTGCTCGGGTTGTCGAGCCGCAGCTTCTCGACCCGCCGCCACAGCCCCGCCAGCGCCCGCTGGGCGGTCAGCCCCCGGTTGGACACCGAGTAGGGGAACACGTCGTCGGCGACGCAGAACGTGGGCAGCCGTTCCCGCAACGCCTCGACCAGCGGCACCTCCTCGGGCGGCACGCTGGTCGGGTCGATAGCCCCGATGCCCGACAGGTAGACCACGAACTGCTCGTAGTCGGGCGCGGCCGCCCCGGCGGGCTGCTCGCTGACCAGCCGCTGGAGGGAGTCGCGCACCCGGGCGGCCCCCTTGTCGCGCCACCAGCCCAGGGACTCCAGGGGGCCGAACGCGAGCGCGAGGAAGACCACGACCAGCAGGAAGCCGATCAGGGTGGCGATCATGGCGACCTGCCCGGTCGGTCGGTCAGGTCGAGGTCGACCGGCGCGAAGACGTGGCCAGACAGCAGGTCCTGGGCGGTCAGCAGGGTGGCGTGGCCGGTGGTGATCCGCCAGGCCCAGCGGCCCAGGGCCGACAGCGGCCGGGCGAGCAGCCAGGACAACAGCTGCATCCCGCCCCACCCGACCAGGGTGATCAGCAGCGCCGTCCACCGGTCCACCCGGTACAGCGCGCCGACCACCGCCCACAGCGCGACCACGCCCCAGGCCTGCAGCAGCCGGGCGATCCCGGTCCCCAGGTAGGGGATCAGCTCGAAGAAACCGAACAGCAGCGGCGCTGTCGACAGCAGCACCGCCCAGCCGGCCACCACAAGGGTGAGCCGTTCCCCGGTCACCAGGTAGCCGACCAGCGCGATCACGACGGCCTGGACTGTGTAGAGCAGGACGAATCCGAGCCCGTTGAGCAGCAGGCTGATCGCGAACCTGACCCCCCGGATCCCGTTCACGAACAACACGACGCTGTCGCCCAGCAGCGTGGAGGCACCGGCCAGCAGTGCCACGGTGACCGCGACCCAGCCGATGTGGGGGTAGGCGGCAAGCCAGCCCCCCAGGGACGTGTCCAGGGTGAGCACCCCACCTATCGCGCGGCCCAGCACGTCGAGGAACTGCAGCAGCTCTCCCACGCCACCGCCTTCCGCCAGGGGTGTCTGGGCACGAGGCTAGCAGCGGACGGCGGGCCCCGGCAGGGCGCGGCAGGGCGGCGCGACAGGCCGTCTGCCGGGCTCCACATGATCCGATGCCCAGAATATGGACAATTTCGGCCCGAATAGCGGGTACCCCCAACGCGGCCGGGGTGATGGTCATACCTTGGCCGAGCAGTCACCCGTCCGCCGCGCGAGCGGCCCTGCCAGGAAGCCGTCGATGAGCCTTTTGCGCACCAAGTCGATCGAGCAGTCGATAGCCGACACCGACGAGCCGGAGTACCAGCTGAAGAAGTCGCTGACCGCCCTGGACCTGACGGTCTT
>JAEZGC010000266.1 GCA_023437345.1 Actinomycetes bacterium | reverse complement strand
CGGCCAGCCGTCCGGCGAGCTCCTCGGAGTCCACGTCGTTGCGGGCGCAGCCGAGGGAGGCGATGTGGACAGCCGGTTGAGCGGTCATATCGGCGAAGACTACCGGAGTGGGCTGTGGGTCAGCCCTCGCGCAGGTTGGCGAGCACCTCGTCGAGGTCGTCCGGCTTGACCAGCACCTCGCGCGGCTTCGACCCCTCGGAGGGTCCGACGATCCCGCGGGTCTCCAGGATGTCCATCAACCGGCCTGCCTTGGCGAAGCCCACCCGCAGCTTGCGCTGCAGCATCGAGGTCGACCCCAGCTGCAGGTTCACCACCAGCTGCGCCGCCTCGAGCACGAGCTCAAGGTCGTCGCCGATGTCCTCGGCGACCGCGCGGCCGGAGTCGGCAGGGGCTGTGACGTCCTCCCGGTAGGCGGGCGGCTGCTGCTCGCTGACGTGCTTGACCACGGCCCGGATCTCGGCTTCCGTGACCCAGGCGCCCTGCACCCGCAGCGGCTTGGACTGGCCCATTGGAAGGAACAATCCGTCACCCTGGCCGACCAGCTTCTCGGCCCCCGGGGTGTCGAGGATGACCCGGGAGTCGACCTGGGAGCTGGTGGCGAAGGCGAGCCGGGATGGCACGTTGGCCTTGATCAGACCCGTCACCACATCCGTGGACGGACGCTGGGTCGCCAGCACGAGGTGGATGCCCGCCGCCCGGGCGAGCTGGGTGATCCTGACCACCGAGTCCTCCACGTCGCGGGGCGCGACCAGCATCAGGTCGGCCAGCTCGTCGACTATCACCACCAGGTAGGGGTACGGCGCCAGCACGCGCTCCGAGCCGGGCAGCGGCTTGGCCTGGCCGGACAGCACGGCGCGGTTGAAGTCGTCGACATGGCGGAAGCCGAAGGCGGCCAGGTCGTCGTAGCGGGCATCCATCTCGCGCACCACCCACTGCAGCGCCTCTGCGGCACGCTTCGGCGAGGTGATGATCGGGGTGACCAGGTGAGGGATGCCCTCGTAGTGGGTGAGCTCGACCCGCTTGGGGTCGACCATGATCAGCCGCACCTCGTCAGGAGTCGACCGCATCAGGATTGACGTGACAAGGGAGTTCACGAAGCTCGACTTGCCCGAGCCGGTCGCGCCGGCCACCAGCAGGTGCGGCATCTTGGCAAGGTTGGTCACCACATAGCCGCCCTCGACGTCCTTGCCCAGCCCGATAGTCAGCGGGTGGTGGTCGTTGCGGGCGCGGTTCGAGCGCAGCACGTCGCCGAGGGAGACTATCTCCTTGTCGGCGTTGGGGATCTCGATGCCGATGGCGGACTTGCCGGGGATCGGCGACAGGATCCGGACGTCGGCCGATGCGACCGCGTACGCGATGTTCTTCTCAAGCCGGGTGACGGTCTCCACCTTCACCGCGGTGCCCAGTTCGACCTCGTACCTGGTGACCGTCGGGCCACGGGTGTAGCCGGTGACCGTCGCGTCGATCTCGAACTGGCGCAGCACCTCGCTGAGCCGGCTCACCACCGCATCGTTGACCTGGCTGCGCGCCTTCGGCAGCGATCCCGGCTTGAGGATGGCAGCGTCCGGCAGGGTGTAGACGACGTCCCCGGACAGCGGCGGCTGGGCGGCGCGCAGCGGCGCCGACGAGATCGCCGGCGCGACGAGGTCGGGCTTCGGCTTGCCGGCGGCCACCCTGGCGGGCGGCGGGTCGACCGGCTGGGTGGCCTCCAGATCGACCGGGTCCAGGTCGGGGTCGTCGCTGATCACCGGGGTGACGAACGGCTCGTCGCGGGTGAACTCGGTGGGCTCGGCCGGCTTGGGTGTCAGCTTGGCGCGCACCGCCGCTACCCGGCCCCCGATCTCGTGGACGGGGATGCCGAGTACCACCAGCAGGCCGAACGCGGCGACCAGCACAAGGATGGGCACCGCCAGCCAGACCGAGACGAGGTCGACGAGGAACGACGACGAGAAGAAGCCGAGGAAGCCGCCTGCCTCACGGACCAGGTCGGGCTCGGAACCGCGCGGCACGCCGTGGGCGATGTGGATCAGGCCGAGGACGCCGAGCAGCACTGTGATCCAGCCGATCGCCTGCCGACCGCCGGGACCGTTGCGGTCGGGGTGGCGCAGGGTCCGCCAGGCCATCCAGCTGGCCACCACCGGCACTGCGTAGCCGAAGCTGCCGACCAGGGTCGCGACGCCGATCCGGATCCAGCTGCCGGCGGCGCCTGGCAGGCCGAACCAGAACTCGCCGGCGACGACGATCGCCAGGATCAGCAGCGCGAGGCCCGCCCCGTCGCGTCGGTGGGCCGGGTCGAGGCCGCGTGCCGAGGTGCCGATCGCGCGGGCGAGCTGCCCGGTCACCGTGGCAAGACCGCGCCAGAAGCCGGCGATGCCGCGTCCGACGGCGGACAGGAAGCGGCTCAGGCCCGAGGGCTCGGCGGGCCGCCCGCGCGCGGAACTGCTGCGGGCCTTGGTCTGCTTGCTTCCGGACGCCCGGGAAGCCGTGGAAGCACGAGAGGATGCCGTGCTCCGGCTCCGCGAGGGGGAAGACGCGCGGGTCGCCATGACCGAAGGGTAAGCGATCCGGCGGCCAGGGCCCCGTTGGGCACGCCGCCGGGCGGCAACTTCCGCGAAGCCGGGCTCACGCCCCGAAGTGGGTCCAGCCGGTGCCGCCGGCCCACGCCGCGCCGTCCACGAGGACCGCCGGCTCGCCCGCCGAGACCGTTCCGATCACCGTCCACCCGTCCGGCACCCGGCCGGGCGGGAAGCAGGCGGCAAGGGCATGGTCGTCGCCGCCGGCCAGGATGAACTCGAGGGGGTCCTTGCCGCCGAGCGCCGCCGCCACCGCGGTCTGCGGCTCGGCGACGTCAAGCCGGGCGGTGTCCAGCGCGACCACCACGCCGGAGGCCCGGGCGATGTGGCCCAGGTCCGACAGCAGGCCGTCGGAGACGTCCACCATGGCGGTGGCGCCGGCGTCAGCCGCCACCCGCCCCTGCCCGTAGGGCGGCTCGGGGACGCGGTGCGCGTTCACCACCGCCGCCGGGGAGCGGAACCCGCGGTTGAGCACCGCAAGCCCCGCCTCGGCCCACCCGAGCCGGCCGCGGAAGGCGACCACGTCGCCGGGTCGGGCGCCAGCCCTGGTCACCGGCGAACGGCCCGCCAGGTCGCCGAAGACGGTGGCCGTCACCACCACCTGCGGCGCCGCTGTCGTGTCGCCGCCCAGCAGCACGATGGCGGCCCGCGCGCACTCCTCACGCACCCCTGCGCTGAACTCGCGCACCCACCCGACCGGCGTCTCGGCGGGCAGGGCGAGGCTCATCACCAGGCCCAGCGGACGCGCCCCCTCGGCCTCGAGGTCGGCGGTGGCCGCTGCGACAGCCTTGCGTCCGACGTCATGGGGGGACGACCAATTCTCGCGCCAGTGGCGGCCCTGGACCATCGTGTCGGTCGACACCGCCACGGCGCCCGACGGCAGAAACACCGCGCAGTCGTCGCCGGGGCCGACCAGCACGTGGTCGGCGGTCGGCAGGCCAGCCACGATCTCGGCGATCAGGCCGAACTCGCCGAGGTGTCCGACGGTGCCGGTCATCAGCGCAGTTCCAGTCCCCGACCGAGGGCGAGCTCGATGAGTTCCCGGACCAGGTCGGGGTAGCCGGTTCCGCTGGCCTGCCACAGCAGCGGGAACATCGACGTCTGGGTGAACCCTGGCATCGTGTTCAGCTCGTTGACGAAGAACTCCCCCACCGGGTTCAGGAAGAGGTCGACCCGGGCCAGGCCCTCCACGTTCATCGCCTCGAAGGTCCGGCAGGCCAGCGTGCGGGCCGCCGCTGCCTGCTCCTCGGTCAGCCTGGCGGGGGTGTCGAGGGTGACATCGGGGGTGCCGAGGTACTTGGAATCGAAGTCGTAGAACATGTCGCGCCGGTGCAGCACGATCTCGCCGGGCACCGAAGCCCGCGGTGGTGCGCCGTTGCGGCCCTGCAGCACGGCTACCTCGATCTCCCGGCAGCCGACGAAACCCGCCTCCACGACGACCTTGGGGTCGTACCGCTCGGCCAGCGCCACGGCTTGCGGCAGGCCGGACGGGTCATCGACCCGGGAGATCCCCAGGCTGGAGCCACCGCGCGCAGGCTTGACGAAGACCGGGTAGCCGAGCGCCGCCACGGCGTCCGTCCAGCGCTGCGGGTCGCGCTCCCACTGGCCGGGGTGGAGCGCCACCCATCGCCCGACCGGCAGCCCGGCCGACCACATGGCGCGCTTCATCAGGTCCTTGTCCATCCCGATGGCGCTGGCGGCGACGCCCGCGCCCACGTAGCGCACACCGAGCATCTCGAACAGGCCCTGGATGGTGCCGTCCTCGCCGTAGGGGCCGTGCAGCAGGGCGAAGGCCAGGTCGACGTCGGCGATGTCGGCCAGCCGGTCGCCGTCGCGGGTGGCGAGCTGGGCGCCGCGCGGCCCGCGCAGCAGCACCGCCTGGGGCAGGCCGTCCCCGACCCGGGGCAGCGAGCCGTCGCTGACCCGGTAGTCGGCCACCTGTTCGAGCGGGACCCTCACCCATTCCCCGGTGGAGGTGATGCCGACGGGAAGGACCCGGAAGTCGTCGGGATCGATAGTCCGCAGCACGCCCCCCGCGGTGAGGCAGGAGATCTCATGCTCCGAACTGGCGCCGCCGAAGATCAGGACGACTGTGGGTCGGTGCGCGGTGGATGTCATCGGGCCTCTCTCGGGTGTCGCCAGCACACTACCGCCACCGCTGCGGTGATCACTGACGGGGCGCCACCCGTTCACCGATCCGGGGGTCGAAGCGTCCGGGCGGCGCGGGCAGCCCGCGGATCTGTTCGACCAGCCCGGTGATCGCCGTCATCAACCGGTCGGTGGCGATCCCGACCGCCTCGGGATCCGACCGTCCGGCGAGGTCGGCCAGGTCGATCGACGGCCCGGTGCGGACCGTCACGGTCGGGATCGGGAACAGCCTCGGCCAGGTCGGCTTCTTGCCGCCCAGCAGGCGTTGCGCACCCCACTGGCCGACCGGGACGAGCGGCGCCCCGGTGGCCAGCGCGAGCCGGGCGGCGCCCGTCCTGCCGGTCATCGGCCAGCCGTCGGGGTCGCTGGTGATGGTCCCCTCCGGGTAGACCAGGACGCAGGCGCCCTCCCGCAGCGCCGTCTCGGCGGCGGCCAGCGAGACCGCGGCGTGCTCGGACCCGCGGTGGACCGGGATCTGGCCGGTCACCCGGGCCACCCAGCCGGCCACCGGCATCGAGAACACCTCGACCTTGGCCAGGAAGCGCGGCCAGCGGCCGTTCCACACCAGGTAGTGGGCGACCACCAGCGGGTCGGCGTTGGAGACATGGTTGGCCACCACCACGACCCCGCCGGTGCGCGGCAGGTGCGCTGCGTCGTCCCAGTCCTGCCTTGTGATCCGCCGCATCAGCCAGGCGGCGAACAGTGCGATCCGGCGGTAGGCGGGTTCGACGGGGTGCGGGTTGGCGACCCGCAGCGGCAGCTGCGCCCGGGTTACCCTGCGGTCCGGGCCGGGAGCGTCCTGGGGAGCCATGCCGGCCGCCTTGCCTCGTAGGCCTCAATCGAGTCGACGTGCTGCAGGGTCAGGCCGATGTCGTCAAGGCCCTCCAGCAGGCGGTGCCGAGTGTAGTCATCGATCTCGAACTGGTACACCGCCGGGCCTGCGGTCACGGTGCGCGCCACGAGGTCGACAGTCACTTCCAGGCCCGGTTCGGCCTCCAGCGCCGCCCACAGCTGCTCGACGGCATCCTGGCCGACCACGGCGACCAGCAGGCCGGCCTTGCCCGCGTTCGAGCGGAAGATGTCGCCGAAGCGGGAGCCGATGACAGCCTTGAACCCGTAATTCTGCAGCGCCCAGACCGCGTGCTCACGGGAGGAGCCGGTGCCGAAGTCGGGGCCGGCGACCAGGACGCTGCCTGCGAGGTAGGCGGGCTGGTTGAGGACGAAGGCCGGGTCATTGCGCCAGGCGGCGAACAGGCCGTCCTCGAAGCCGGTGCGGGTGACCCGCTTCAGGTAGACAGCCGGGATGATCTGGTCGGTGTCGACATTGCTGGCCCGCAGCGGGACGCCGATGCCGGTGTGGGTGCTGAACTTGTCCATCGGGTGTCCTTACAGGTCGGCCGGGGAGCTGAGCGTGCCGCGGATCGCGGTCGCCGCCGCGACCGGGGGCGACACGAGGTGGGTGCGCCCACCCTTGCCCTGGCGACCCTCGAAGTTGCGGTTGGAGGTGGACGCCGCGCGCTCCCCCGGGGAGAGCTGGTCGGGGTTCATGCCAAGGCACATCGAGCAGCCGGCGGCCCGCCACTCGGCGCCGAAGTCGAGGAACACCTTGTCGAGGCCCTCGCTCTCGGCCTGCAGCCGGACCCGTGCCGAGCCGGGGACGACGAGCATCCTGACGCCGTTGGCGATCCGGTGCCCCTGCAGCACCGATGCGGCCAGCCGCAGGTCCTCGATCCGGCCGTTGGTGCAGGAACCGAGGAAGACGGTGTCAACCCTGATGTCGCGCATCGGCGTGCCTGCCGCCAGGTCCATGTAGGCCAGCGCCCGCTCGGCCGCGGCCCGGTCCACCGGGTCGACGAAGCTCTCCGGGGCGGGCACCGCCCCGCCCAGCGGCACGCCCTGGCCCGGGTTGGTACCCCAGGTCACGAACGGCGTCAGCGCTGTGGCGTCGATGTCCACCTGCTTGTCGAAGACCGCGTCCGGGTCGGAGTACAGGGTGCGCCAGTGGGCGACGGCGGCGTCCCACTCCTCGCCCTCGGGGGCGTGCGGCCGTCCCTTCAGGTAGGCGAAGGTCGTCTCGTCCGGGGCCATCATCCCGGCCTTGGCGCCCCACTCGATGCTCATGTTGCAGATCGTCATCCGACCCTCCATCGAGAGCGCCTCGATGGTGTCGCCGCGGTACTCGACTATGTAGCCCTGGCCGCCCCCGGTGCCGACCTTCGCGATCAGGGTCAGCACGATGTCCTTGGCCGTCACGCCGTCGGGCAGCTGGCCGGTGACGTTGACAGCCATCGTCTTCGGGCGGGCCTGCGGCAGTGTCTGGGTGGCCAGGACGTGCTCGACCTCCGAGGTGCCGATCCCGAACGCGAGCGCGCCGAAGGCACCGTGGGTGGCGGTATGGGAGTCGCCGCAGACCACCGTCAGGCCGGGCTGGGTGAGGCCCAGCTGCGGCCCGATGATGTGGACGATGCCCTGCTCCTTGTCGCCCAGCGAGTGCCGGCGGACGCCGAACTCGTCGGTGTTGCGGCGCAGCGTCTCCACCTGCAGCCGCGACACCGGGTCGGCGATCGGGGCGAGGATGTTGAGCGTCGGGGTGTTGTGGTCCTCGGTGGCCATCGTGAGGTCCGGACGACGCACCGGGCGGCCCGCCAGGCGCAGGCCGTCGAAGGCCTGCGGACTGGTGACCTCGTGGACCAGGTGGAGGTCGATGTAGAGTAGGTCCGGCTCGCCGGGTGCGGTGCGGACTATGTGGTTGTCCCACACCTTGTCACTGAGTGTCTTGCCCATCGGTCTCCAGATCAGTTCCGTCCGTCGGCACGGGCGCGTCGGACCCCGCAACCGTAGCAGACTTGCATTTCATGATACGAGACGGCAGTATCACGCTATGGACAACTCTAGTGGCGTCGGGGTCCTCGACAAGGCAGCTCTCGTACTCACCGCTCTCGAGCAGGGACCCACCACCCTGGCCGGGCTGGTGAGCGCCACCGGGCTGGCCAGGCCGACCGCTCACCGGCTGGCGGTAGCGCTGGAGCACCACCGCCTGGTCAGCCGCGACCTGCAGGGCCGCTTCGTGCTCGGCCCGCGCCTCACCGAACTGGCCTCGGCGGCCGGCGAGGACCGCCTGCTGGCCACTGCCGGCCCCGTGCTGGCCCGGCTGCGCGACATCACCGGCGAGTCCTCCCAGCTCTTCCGCCGCCAGGGCGACTTCCGCGTCTGCGCCGCCGCCGCCGAGCGGCCCTCCGGACTGCGCGACACGATCCCGGTCGGCTCCCAGCTCACCATGTCGGCCGGCTCGGCCGCCCAGGTCCTGCTGGCCTGGGAGGATCCGGACCGGATCCAGCGCGGCCTGCAGAACGCCTCGTTCTCAGCCGTGGCGCTGGCCACCGTCCGTCGCCGCGGCTGGGCGCAGTCCGTCGCCGAGCGGGAGGCGGGCGTCGCCTCGGTGTCGGCGCCGGTCCGCTCCCCCAGCGGCAAGGTGATCGCCGCAGTGAGCGTCTCCGGACCTATCGAGCGGCTCTCCCGCCAGCCAGGACGGCTGCACGCCCCGGCAGTGATCGCCGCCGCCGAGCGGCTGTCGGAGGTGCTGCGCCGCAACGGCGGCGAGGGCTGAGCCCCGGCGCATGACGGTTTCCGCGGCCCCCCCGCCCGGCGGGGGCGGGGCCGGGTGCGTGTCG
>JAEZGC010000261.1 GCA_023437345.1 Actinomycetes bacterium | reverse complement strand
CCGCCAACCGCTCCCCCGGCCGCAGGCCGACGTCGATGCCGTGCAGCACGTCGTGGTCGTCGCGGTAGGCGAACCGCAGGTCGCGCCCGACCAGGTCGGTGCCCGCCGGCCGGACATCGGACGGCGTGCGGTCGTCAGGCACCTCGGCGATCCCGAGCAGGCGGGTGGTGCCGGCCAGCCCGATCTGCAGCCTGTCGAAGACCTGGATCAGCCGGTCCATCGGCTCGATCAGGCCCTGCAGGTAGATCGTGGCGGCGGTGATCTGGCCGATCGTCACCCAGCCCTGCGAGTAGCCCCAGGTGCCCAGCACCACGACGGCGACCAGCGGGAACTGGAACGAGACGTCCAGCCAGACGAACAGCAGGTTGCGCAGCGACATGGTGTACCGCTCGGCCTGGTTCGACTCGGCGATGTCCTGGTCGGTCATCGCGACCCGCTGCGGGCCGAGCCCGAGCGCCTCCACGGTGCGAGCGCCGTCCACGGTCTCGGTCATCGTGGAGTTGATCCGGCTGTAGGTGCCGCCCTCGGTGATGTAGCCCTGCATGGCGTGGGCCAGGTAGCGCCGGGTCGCCAGGTACAGCACGGCCAGGGTCACCACGATCGGCAGGGTGAGGAACCACGAGTTCAGCAGCAGCGCGCCGACGGTAGCGACGGTCAGCACCAGCGAGATCACCAGCTGCGGGAACGCCCAGCGGATCGACTCGCTCATTTTCGAGACGTCGGACGTGATCCTGGTCAGCAGGTCGCCCGACGACGCGGCCTCCACCTTGCCCAGCGGCAGCCGCAGCACAGTCCCGACTATCTCCTCCCGCGCCGAGGCGAGCAGGTCGTAGCCGAACACCACCGACGCCCGGCGGGCGGCGAAGTTGAGGACCGACTGCAGCACCACGATGCCGACCACACCGAGGATGATGGCGTCCACGGTCGCGACGACGGCGTTGCCGGCCGCGACGATGTCGACAAGGTTGCCCAGCAGCCGGGGCACCACCAGGCCGGCGGTCGCGGCGGCGAGGTTGAACACGAGGACGGCCGCCAGCCGGCCCTTGCGGGAGGCCAGCAGGCGCCTGACGAACCTGATCGCGGCGGCGTTGCCGGCGACCGGCAGGCCGGCCTCGGGCGAGCGCGACGCGGTGTAGAACGCGTCGGCGCGGGCAGCCCGCAGCCGGTGCCGCAACCGCCACGCGGCCAACCGCTGCCGCGGCGGCAGGGCGGCGTCGACCAGCAGCTCGGACGGGATCCGCGGCGGCGGCGGGTCGGTGCGCCAGGTGTCGACAGAGGTCAGCAGCGGGTCGCTCACTCGTCCTCCTCCATCCCCCGGGCGACTACCTGCCGATAGCGGGCGTCGGTGGCGAGCAGGTCGGCATGACTGCCGCGGGCGACTACCTCACCGTCCACCAGCAGCGCTACCTCGTCGGTGTAGTGCAGCATCAGCGGGGAACCGGTCATCACCACCGTGGTGCGGCCGCGGCGGTGCTCGGGGAGCCGTTCCGCGATCCGCGACTCGGTGTGGGCGTCCACCGCGGAGGTGGGCTCGACGAGGACGAGGACCTCGGGGTCGAGCAGCAGCGCGCGGGTGAGCACGATGCGCTGCCGCTGCCCGCCGGAGAACCCCCGTCCGAGCTCCTCCACGCGACCCTGCCAGCCGCCCGGCAGCCCCTCGTAGACGTCCTCGGCAGCCGCGGTCCGCAGCGCGGCCTCCGCCTGCTCGCGGGTGTGGCTGCCGTGCGGGTCGACGACGCTCTGCAGGGTGCCGGCGAACAGCTGGCTGCCGGTGTCGGACACGACGATGCGGTGGCGCAGCTCGGCCAGCGGGAACCGCGAGTAGTCCACCCCGTCGGCCTCCACTCCCCACCGCGACCGGCCGGTCTCGGCGTCGGCGGCAGCTGCGGCCGCCCGGCGGGCGTCCCGCTCTGCCCGGGCACGGCGGGCCGCGCGTCCCTTCAGGTCCTCGTCCTCCTCGACTATCGGCGCGGTTCCGGGCAGGTAGCGTCCGAGCCGGTCGGCAAGGGCCGCCGCCTCCTCCGGGTCGGCGCTCACCACGCCGAGGTAGCGTCCCGGCTCGACCACGAGGCCGGACGCGACGTCGCGCAGCCGGGGCGTGGCCGGCAACCGGTCGGCTCCCTCGGCGAACGGCACCTCGGTGTTCAGCAGGGCTATCGTCTTGCGGGCCGACACCAGTCCGCGGACCCACTTCTGGGCGAACTCGAAGAAGGTCTGCAGCGGCCACACCATGAACAGCGCGTAGCCGACGAACGCGATCAACTGGCCGACGGTGAGCCGGCCGGCGATCATCTCGTGCGACCCGAGCCACACAAGGACGACAAGCAGCACCCCCGACAGCAGGACGCCGAGGCTCTCGGCCAGCGCCTGCCAGGTGCCGGTGACGACCCCGAGCCGGCGGACCCGCTGGCTCTGCACCGCGTAGTTGGAGCCGAAGGTCGCCTCGCCCCCGATCCCGCGCAGGATCCGCAGTCCCGAGACGATGTCGGTGGCCATCGAGGTCAGCTCGCCGTTCTGGGTGCGCTCGGCGGCCTGGGCGGCGTTCAGCGGACGCAGTACCGGCGAGGTGGCGGCCACCAGCAGCGGCGCGGCGATCAGCACGACCAGCCCGAGGGTCGGGGAGGTCGTGAACATCAGCCCGCACACGATCAGGAAGGCGATGAACGACGAGATCGCCCGCCCGAACACCTCGAACACCGCACCGAAGGTGTCGGAGTCGGACCCCGAGATGCTCAGCACCTCACCGGTCGGCAGCCGCCGCGACAGGACGTGGCCCAGCCGGGCCGCCTTGCGCGCGGTCAGCTTCTGCGTGCCGTACAGCGAGATCAGCCAGCCGCGCACCGCCATGGTGTGCTGCGCGATGCCGCCGGCGGCTCCGATCACCACCACCACAGCGAGCAGCGCAGCCCAGCCCACGCTCGCCCACGGGTCGCCACCAAGGATGCCGACGTCGATCACCGTGCCGAGCAGCAGCGGGGTGAGCGTGGCGGGCGCCATCCACGCCACCCCGACCAGCGCGCTGACCGCGACGACGTCGGCCTGCCGGGCCAGCGTCCACCACAAGAAGGCAGCCGGGGTGCGGCTGTCCGGGCGTGACGTCTCGGCGTCGGTGTAGGCGTCGACGGTGGGTGGGAAATCTTGCATAGCCGGGCTACGTTACGCCCC
>JAEZGC010000177.1 GCA_023437345.1 Actinomycetes bacterium | reverse complement strand
CAGCCGAGCAGCTCGGCGAACAACTCGTACTGCTCGTTGACGAACGTGGTGAACTCTGCCGAGTTGCGGTAGACGACGAGGTTGCCGGCGTTGGCCTGGAAGTCCTGGTACGCCTGGGTCGCGACTGCATCGCCGATCGCCTTCTCCAAGGTGGCGTGGACATCGGCCGGCAGACCCTTGGGCGCGTAGATGCCGCCCCAGCCGCCGTACAGCATCTCGGTGCCGGTGGCCTCCTGCGCGGTGGGCACGTCGGGCAGCTTCGGGTGCCGCTCGGTGTGGAAGACCGCAAGAACGCGCACTTCGTCGCCCTGGGCGAGCGCCTCACCGACGCCGGAGACGGCTGCCGCCGCCTCCCCGGACGCTGCTGCGGCCACCGCTGTGGCGCCTCCGTCATAGGCGACCGGAGTCAACTGGGCGCCGGTCTGCTTGGCCACGCCGAGCGCGGCAGCCTCCCAGATCGACCCGACCCCGGAGTTGGCGACGGTCAGCGGCGCGGACTTGGCTGCGGCGATCAGGTCGTCGAGGGTCTGGTGCGGGCTGTCGGCGCCGACCGAGATGACCCCCGGTGCCAGCATGATCTGGCCGAGCAGGTCGTAGTTCTCCGGCTTCACGTTCGCACCCTGGGTGGTGTTCAGCATCGCGATCTCGACCGGGCCGAAGCCGATCACGTAGCCGTCGGCCGGCTGGCTGCCGACGTACTCCATGGCCAGCGCGCCGGCGGCACCCGGCATGTTCTCGGGGACCACCGAGACGTCGAGCAGCTTCTCCAGTTCGGTGGCCAGGGCCCGCGAGGACAGGTCCGATCCGCCGCCGGGGTTGGCCTGGATGATCAGCCGGATGTCCTTCTCCGGGAAGGAGGACGCGGGGTCGGTGGAGGCGGTGCCACCGGGGGCGGCGCAGCCGGCGAGGATGAGGGCTGAGGCGGCCAGGGCCGCGACCGCCAGGGGCTTGTGGGACATTGAGGCAACTCCTTCGTTGTGTGCGCGCGGCTGCGGTGGCTCGCGGCGCAGGCGCGACGATGGGACGTCGTCCAGCACAGTAAAGCCCCGAAAACTGTTTACAGTCAACTGTTTGCGCCCTATGGTCAGAATCAGCCGGTCGGCTTGACCGGTGTCTGCGCCGATGGTCGAATACGCCTGTTTGGCGGCGAGAGCGGGAGGGGGCCGGCGTGACAGCAGCGACACAGCCCGTCATCGTGCGGGAACCGCTCGGGCGCCAGGTGGCCAACCACCTGCGTGACGCCATAGTCCGCGGTGAGCTCGGCGCGGGTCAGCGGCTGGTCGAGACCGAGATCGCCGAACAACTCAACGTCAGCCGCGGACCCGTCCGGGACGGGCTGCGGATCCTTGCGACGGAGGGCCTGGTCGCCAAGCAGGGCCAGGGCGTCACGGTGCTGCGGCTGGACGACACCGACATCGAGGAGCTCTACTCGCTTCGCGCGGCCATCGAGACCCTCGCGCTGGGGATCACCATGGCACGCGCCGGGCAGCCGGACCTGTCGGGGCTCGAGGCGATCCTGCTGGAGATGAACGACGCGGCTGACCGGGGCGACACCGCAGCCTTCACCAGAGCCGATGCCGGCTTCCACACCACGTTGTGCGAGATGTCGGGGCACCGCAGGGCAACGGCGGTGTGGCGCCAGCTCGAGCCGACCACCGTCGCGCTGCTGCGGGTGACCATCCAGCAGGACCGCGACCTGCGCAAGACCGCGGCCAAGCACCGGCTGCTGGCCGACCTGATCGCCGCCGGCGACCCGCGCCCCGCGCTGGCCGAACTTGACGCCCACCTTGCCGGCTCACGCGACCGGATGCTCCAGGCCTGGCAGGCCTCCCAGTCCCCCAGCTGACCTCAGTCGCTGCGGCCGGTCCGTTCGGCGCGCATCTGGGCCAGCGCCGCCGCGATGGCGGCCCGTGCCTCTTCCCGCACCTCGGCGACCGGTCGTCCGGGCTGGTGGGGGATCGGCTCAAGCACCCGCACCTCCGCGTGGCTGCTGCCGAACCGCCAGTCGTGCTTGACCAGGGCGTCGCGGGTGCCGAGGACGGCCAGCGGCAGGACGGCCACCCCGGCCTGCTGGGCGACCAGGAAGGCGCCGTCGCGGAACCTGCCTAGTTCACCGTCGCGTGACCGCGTCCCCTCGGGGAACACCATCACCGACACCCGCTTGGCGAGCCGGTCGGCCATCTGGGCCAGGACGTCGCGGCGCGACCCGGAATCGGCGCGCACCAGGCGGATGTCGCCGACCATCCGCATCAGCCAGCCGATCACCGGCCAGCTGAAGAAGTCGCTCTTGGCCAGCCACTTCATCTCGAACGGCAGGTGGGCGATGAGCAGGATGTCGACGAAGCTCTCGTGGTTGGAGACCACCATGTAGGGCCGTCGCGGGTCGGTGGGGACCTGTCCGGACACCGTGAACCGCCACAGCGGGTTCAGGGCCTGCGCCACCACCGCCACGGTGCGGAAGGTGCGACCGGCAAGGTAGCGACCCGGATCGCGCCAGGCGGTGGCCAGCCAGACCAGGCTGACCAGGGGCAGCGCCACGACGATGGCGGCCCCGAGCACGAACCAGGCCCACACTGACGCGAGGGTCCGCAGGGCGGGGTTCAGCGATGGTGTGGTCACGGGTGGAGTCTCTCAGAGCCGGTGCGTCCTGCCTAACGGCTCCGCCTCCTTGGGACCTCCGGCAAGCACGGGGTCAGCGACGAGCGGCCGGCCAGCCGGTCGAGAGGGACGTGGTGCCTGCGTCTGGCGACCCGGCAGGCCCCCCGCTCGTCCTGAGACCAGCCTGAGAAAACGACCTTCCGCGGCTTAGCATCGCTAGGGCTGCTTGTTTGGCAACCCTAGCGATGCTAAGGTGGCGGTCGTTGGACAGAGTTGAGACGGAGGTCCCTGACATGCGAGCAACCCGAGGAGCGATCCAGGGCGTCGTCCGCTTCCTTACCGCTGGGCTCTCCCCACGGTTGGCCGGCGCACAGGCCGGTTCGTCGCTCACCATTCTCGCGGTGCTCCAGCCGCAGGGCCGTCGGGGCTGATACCGGCTCCAGATCCCCGGTATGGTGCGGTCTGTGTTGACCACTTCGCAGGCCGCCGAGATAGCAGGCGTGCCCACGGAGCAGTTCCGTTCGGCGATGTCCAAGGAGCGCAAGAACGGCAAGGAATTCCACGCCCCCAAGGACCTGTGGCCCGACAAGCGCACCCCGATGTGGGACGAGGACAAGGTCCGCGCCTGGGCCAAGGCCCGCAAGAAGCGGAAGAAGCGCAAGAAGCACGACGACTGACCGGCGGTCAGTCGCCGCCCAGCAGCTCCACCGTGGGCAGGTCCACCGGCGCCCAGCGCAGGCCGGCCAGCCGCCCGGGTGGCAGCCACCGCAGTTCGGAGTGCTCCGACGCCGCCGGCGTCCCCGACGCCAGGCTGCACCGGTAGGTAGTCATCACGACGGTGCCGAAGTCGTAGCGGTGCGCTGCGGTGGCCAGTTCCTCGCCCACCTCGATCCGACAGCCGAGTTCTTCGGCGATCTCCCTGCGCAGCGCGTCCCTCGGCGCCTCGCCGGGTTCCACCTTCCCCCCGGGGAACTCCCACAATCCGGCCAGCGGACCGGTGCCGCGGCGGGCGCACAGCACGAGGCCGTCCTGCACGATGACCGCCCCGACCACCGGGACCTGCCGGCTCACCGCGCGATCCGGAACAGTTCGCAGGTGACGTCGTAGTACCTCTCGGTCGGGCCGAGGTGCTCCATTCCCAGCCTGCGGCACACCGCCTGTGAGGCGGCGTTCTCGGCGTAGACCACCGCGTACACCTCGGTCAGCCCGTGCTGCCAGGCGTGCTCGACCAACCGGGCGCCGGCCTCGGTGGCATACCCGTTGCCCCATGCGCCGGGATGGAGGTGCCAGCCGATCTCGGTCTCCTGCGACGGCTCACCGCTGCCGCTGAGCGGGAGGAGCTTCATCAATGCAGAACCGACGGGGACCCCGGTGCTTCGCGGTGTGATCGCCCAGACCCCGTGCGGCGGGCCGGCCACCGCCGACCACCGCAGGATCGCGGCCTCGGCCTGCTCGGGGACGGCCATCGCCGCCGGGGTACGGCCGAGGAACCGGGCCACCTCCCAGCGGGAGTAGATGTCCCACACGGTGGCCACGTCGTCCATCAGCCACGGCCGCAGCACCAGGCGTTCGGTCTCCAGGGTTGCCGGCCCTGAGCCGGACCGGGTCGGCGCCGCCGGGTCAGCCATCGGTCCGGGCAGGCAGGGGGAGCGGGGTCACCAGTCGATAGTGGCGCAGCCCCGGCGGCCGGACAAGCGACCAGCCGGACCGCGGCCGCGCCTAGTGACCGGCGTCGCTCACCAGCTTGAGGCCGACTATGCAGCCGACCAGCCCAAGGATCAGCAGCACCCGGGCCCACGACACAGGCTCACTGCCGGTCACCATCGCGTAGGCGACAGTGAGGGCCGCCCCGATCCCCACCCAGACCGCGTACGCGGTGCCGATCGGGATGTCCCGCATCGCGATCCCGAGTCCGACCATGCTCGCCAGCAGCGCCCCGCCGAACACGAGGGTCGGCCCGAGCCGTGTGAAGCCTTCCGAACGCCCCAGGGCGGTGGCCCAGACCGACTCCAGGACACCGGAGATGATGAGGATGAGCCAGGACATGATGATCTCCCTTGGCAAGTCTTGTCGCGCACCGGGTACTTGACCATCGTCCGGGAGCCGATGAAGGCTCTGGCAGGAGTCTACCAAGTGGTCTTCTTCCGATGCCGCGAGGCCTCAGCGTCCCGCAACGCGCCGGTCTGGCACCCGAAGACGGGAAGATTGGGGACAGATGTCCCCGTACGGGGGACAGCCAGACCACGGTGGAGTTGCGTAGAGTGCCCGGTGGGGAACGCGCTCGCATAACCGCCGGGGGGCGGAGCGGGAGGAGTCGGGGGACGGCTTCCGCTGATATGCAGCTGAGACGGACGTGGCCACCGGCCACGTCCGTCGCCCGTCTCCGGCCTCCTCAGCTGCTGTCGCGGGCCCAACCCGCCGCGTCCGGCTGGTCCGCCTGCGCCAGGCTCACCCCAGATCGAACTCGGTGACCTCGCCGAGGTCCGCCAGGTCGGCGGGCCGGTTCGCCAGCGCGACCCCGTACTCACGTCGGAGCTCACGGTCGAGCACCACGCTGAGGACGGCCCCGGTCGGTCCGTCCTCTCCAGCCGGTCGTGGACAGGTGCTGCAGTCGAACCGTCCGGTGACCTGCACCAGCCAGACCTCGGTGTCGGCAGCCCCAGCCCCAAGGATGCCGCTGGCCAGGGCCTCGCGGGCCCGCCCCAGGGTGGTCGGCACCGCCCTGCCCGACTCAGCGGTCGGCGTCTGGCCACCGAGCGGCAGGTGGGCGAGGGCGGCCCGGGCCAGCCGGGCGGGCAGCGCCGGGTCGGCAGGCTCGATCACCAGCGAGTCCAGGACGACCGCCAGCTGCGCCAGCGCCGCAGCGCCGGAGTCGGGCCGGGAGACCGCGTCCACCACGACTCCCACGCCGTCGGCGTCGATCACGTACGCGGCGTCGGTCTGGCCGGCGGCGTGGTTGGTGTTCGCCGTTCCCGACCACTCGTACCAGCTGCGGTACTCGCCGTCGTCACAGGCCGCCGGGTCGAGCTGGTCGGACACCGACAGCTCCACCCGCAGGGCCGGACGGCCGCCCAGGCTCACCTGATCGGCGTCGGACGCCTGCCGGGGGAAGTGGGCGAACCAGCCGGTCTCGCCCGGCTGGTACCTGATCACTTCCGAGCTGCGCCAGGCGCAGCCGTCGGCATAGGCGCCGAGCGGGTTCCAGAAGCTCACCGACACCTCGGCAGGGCCGCCAAGGTCCCTGCCCACCCGGCCGTCCGCCACCGCCCAGCCGTCCGGCACGGTGAGCTCGATGGTCGTGTACCCCGCGGCCTGCGAGGTGGCGTCCACCAGGTAGGTTCCGGCGGCCAGCGGGCCGTCGGGGGGCAGCGGTCGCGGCCCGGTCGGGGGCGCCGTCACGGAAGGGGTGGGCGTCGGTGTCTCCGCCGGCACCGCGGGAAGCAGGTTCGCCGGGCGGAACAGCACGGCCCCGGCGGCGACGGCCACCAGGCCGACCAGGAGGGCTCCCGAGCCGAGCCGGGTCCGCCGCTCGCGGGAGCGGGCCAGGGCGCGTCCGAGGTCCGGAGGGGCGACCGGCGGGGCCTGCCAGGCGCCGCCGTCCTCACGGAGCAGTTGGTCGTTCATCGGTAGTCCTCCCCGAGCAGGTCGCGCAACCGGGTGCGGGCGCGCGAGAGCAACGATTTGACGGTTCCCTCAGGGCAGCGCATCACCGCTGCGATGTCGGCGACCCCCAACCCCAGGTAGTAGTGAAGGTCGACGGCCAGCGCCTGTTGGGTGGGCAGCCGGCGAACCGCCCGCCGCAGGTCGACGGACTGGGCGGTGGCGTCCTGACCGGCCGCCACAGCGAGGTCCGGGTCCGTCCACGGCAGCAGCCGGGCCGCCCTGCGCCACGCCTTGCGGCGCTGGTCGGCGGTGACGGCGAGCAGCCAGTTCCTGGCGCTGCCGCGGGCCGGGTCGAACTGGGCCCGGTTGCGCCAGGCGGCGACGAGGGCGTCCTGCAGGATGTCGTCGGGGTCGCGGGACGACCTGGCGGCCAGCCGCGCCATGGCGTCCCAGTGCGGCTCCACCCAGCGGCTGAACGCCTCGGCGGTGTCGAGGTCGTCAGCGACGGCGGGCGCCATGGCCTCAGCTTGTCTCATACCCATCTCTAGCCGCCAGCGGCGGAAAAGGTTGCAGCCCGGGCGGAACCGGTCCCCGGGTTGGGTGGACGGCCGGGGAGCGGCCACACTGGGAGGATGCCGTCTCGTCCCCAGCTGCCGTCCCTTACCGTCGCCAACGCCCAGTTCGTCACCGACCGGATCGCTGTCGGAGGCGACCTGGCGCCCGAGTTCCGCACCGCCCGGCGCCAGCTCGACGACCTGCGCGCCGCCGGCATCACCCACATAGCTGACCTGCGCGACGAGTGGAGCGACGAGGACCTGGTCGGGTTCTGGGCGCCGGAGATCTCCTACCTGTACCACCCGGTCGAGGATGCCGGGCAGGCGATCCCGGCTGACTGGTTCGAGAAGCTGAACGACTGGGTGACCCTGGCCCTGGCAGATCCCGATGCCCGCGTGCTCGTGCACTGCCACATGGGTGTCAACCGCGCCCCCTCGGCAGCGTTCGCGCTGCTGCTCGCCCAGGGGGTCCCGGTCCGGGAGGCGCTGTCTGCGATCCGCGGCAGCCGGGAGGTGGCGGTGATCGACTACGCCGACGACGCGCTGGACTGGCACCTGGGTCGGCTCGGTGCCGACCGCTACGCCCGCGCCGGGGCCCGCCGGTCGCTCACCATGTGGCGCCGGGCCAATGACATAGACAAGCTCGCGGTGATCCGGCAGATCCGCGCCGGCGAGGGCGGCGGCTCGTCGTGGTGCTTCACGCTGAACCCGGCGGCGGTGCTCGACCTCGCGGAGCTGGTCGGCGCCTCGCCCAACCCGACCATCGGGTTGGGCCTGCAGGTGGAGCCCGACGAACTCGCGCTGCGCGACGAGGTGGTGCTGTGGGGTGAGGGCAGCGGAGTGGTCGGCTTCGGCTGGGTGGTGGGCCCGCCCCGCGAGGCGGGGGACGGCCAGGCGCTGGTGCTGCCGGTGGTGACGATGGGGTTCAACCCGGACGGGCTGATCCCGATCGACGTTCTCGACCTGGTCGCGCCGGGGGTGGGCTTCGGCGATGGGCCGAACCCGTCGCCGCTGTCACCGGACCAGGTGGCGGCGCTCAACACTGGCCTGCGACTGCTGGCGCGGGCTGCCGCGCCGCCGGCCTGAGTCGGGTCGAGCCGGACCGGCGGGCCGGCTCCTTGGGTGGCGGGCGTGTCGGTGGCCGTCGGTCAGGGCCCGCCGACACGCCCGGTCCCCCACCGTGACGGTCAGGGAATCAGGCCGCCGCCGAGATCGCGCTCGACGTCGACAGCCACCTCGAGGGTGCGTGCGAGGAAGCCCTCGCGCTCGAGTTCCCTGGCCCGCTCCAGCGGTCCGTCGTCGACGACCTCCACGCCGACCACCTCGGCCATCCGCATCACCCGCTGCTTGGCCAGCCGGTCATCGCCGACCACCAGGACGGTCTGGATCTGTTCGCTGACCGCAGCCGCGACGAGCTCCTCTGCCGGGGTGGTGCTGAACGCCTTGATCACCGTGCTCTCCGGGAGCGCCTCGGCCAGCAGCTCGGCACCGCTGGAGCCGTTGGACAACAGCAACTCGTGGGTCTTGGGGTCGCGCGGCTCGGCGACATCGAGGACGATCTTGCCGGCCAGCTGGGGCTTGTAGGTCGACACCACCGACTCGCGGGCCGGGTAGGGCACCGCGAGCACGACTATCTCGCCGGCGATCTGCTCCACAGTGTCCTCGCCGATGGTCTGCACCAACGCACCCGCCTGCTCGGCGAGGCCGGCGACCGCGCGAGCCTGGGTGCCTGTGCCGATGACCGTGATGCTTGTCATGGGAAGTTCCTCCCGCTCGGCGGGCGGAAGCTCCGTCCGCACACTGGAATTCTACAACTGGTGTACCCGGGAAAGCGCCTGCACAATCGACTCAGGAGGGCTGGTTGTTTGCTCACTGAACGTCGCTCAGGCCCGCGGCCGGGAGCTCTGTGCCTATGATGCTGCCGCTCGTGCCGTCAACGCCGCCGGCACGAGCTTTCGGTGCCGAGCACCGCGCCGGGTCGCTGCCGCAGGCCGGTCGGGCGGCAGGATGGAGCCATGGCACCGATCGACATCCTTGAGACCGGCAGCGACGCCGCAGCGGAGGGCCCGGTCTTCCACCTGCGCGGAGCGTCGACCAGCTACCTGTTCCGGGTCAGCCGGTACGGCCACCTCGAACACCTCCACTTCGGTGCCCGGGTCGAGCTGGGCGAGCAGCCGCTCGACAGCGTCGCAGCGATAGCGGTGAAGCGGCCGGCCAACGGCGAGGGAGTGAAGTACCAACCCCATGACACCGGCTACAACCTCGACCGGATCCCGCTGGAGTACTCGGGGCTCGGCAAGGGCGACTACCGGCTGCCGGCGATCGAGACCACGATGCCCGACGGCAGCTTCGTCACCGACCTGCGCTACGCCGGCCACAGCCTCCACCCCGGGGTGGTGCCGTGCCGCGACGGGCTGCCCACCGCGCTGGCCGCGGACCGTCCGTGCCACACCCTGCAGGTCGACCTCGCCGACGGCGACCTCGCCCTGACGCTGTACTACACGGTGTTCCCCGACTCGAACGTGGTGACCCGGCGGGCGGTGCTGACTAACCACTCAGCGGTGCCGCTGCGGGTGCGGCGGCTGATGAGCCAGCTGGTGGACCTGCCCGACCGGGGCTTCGACCTGGTCACCTTCGACGGCGCCTGGATCAGCGAGGCGAACAAGCATGTCAGGCCGCTGGCGCCGGGGATCTACGTCAACTCCTCGATCACCGGCTTCTCGTCCAGCCGGCACAACCCTGGCGTCCTGCTCGCCCGCCGCGGCGCGGGGGAGGACCACGGCGAGGTGTACGGGTTCAACCTGGTCTACTCCGGCAACCACTACACCGCCGTCGAGCTGAGCCAGCGCGACCTGGTCCGGGTGGTGTCCGGCATCAACCCGATCGGCTTCGAGTGGACCCTCGAGCCCGGAGCGCAGTTCGAGACCCCCGAGGCGGTGCTGTCCTGGTCGGACCGCGGGTTCAACGGGCTGTCGGCGAACCTGCACGAGTTCGTCGGGACGCACATAGTCCGCGGGCCGTGGCGGGATGCCGACCGGCCCGTGCTGGTGAACAACTGGGAGGGCACCTACTTCGACTTCGACCACCGGCGGGTGATGGCGATGGCGCGCCGGGCGGCAGCGCTGGGAGTCGAGCTGTTCGTGCTGGACGACGGTTGGTTCGGCGCGCGCGACGACGACCACGCGGGGCTCGGCGACTACGGCGTCAACCAGCGCAAGCTCCCGAAAGGGCTGAAGGGGCTGGCCGAGGAGATCCGGGCACTCGGGCTGGAGTTCGGCCTGTGGTTCGAGCCCGAGATGGTGAACCGCGACTCCGACCTGTACCGGGCGCACCCTGAGTGGGCGATCGCCGTCCCCGGCCGGACGCCAAGCGAGGGACGGTTCCAGCTGATCCTCGACCTGACCCGGCCCGAGGTGCGGGACTACCTTGTCGACAACGTGGGGCGGATCCTCGACGAGGTGCCGATCAGCTACGTGAAGTGGGACGCCAACCGCACCTTCTCCGACCAGTTCTCCGCCGTCACCCCGGCAGGGGAACTGCACCACCGCTACATGCTGGGGCTTTACGAGGTGCTGGGGCGGGTGTTCGGGCCGCGGCCGCACGTACTGCTGGAGTCGTGCGCATCCGGCGGCAACCGGTTCGACCTTGGGATGATGTGCTTCTCGCCGCAGATCTGGGCCTCGGACTGCACCGACCCTGTCGAGCGGCTCAGGATCCAGCTCGGGCTGAGCTACCTCTACCCGCAGTCGACCATGGGGGCGCACGTGACGGCGTCGCCGTCGGCCCAGACGCTGCGGGACACCCCGCTGTCGACCCGGTTCAACGTGGCGGCGCTCGGCCTGCTCGGCTACGAGCTCGACCCCACCGACCTGACCCGTGAGGAGCGGCGCCGGATCCGCGCCCAGATCGCCTTCTACAAGGAGAACCGCCGGCTGCTGCAGTACGGCTCGTTGCGCCGCCACGACGCGGTCCGGGACAACCAGGTCACGGTCAGCATCCACGAGGCCGACGGCGAGCCTCGCGTGGTGGGGCACTACCAGGTGGGGTCGCGGGCTGCCTCCGCGCCGGAACCGCTGCCGATCGGCGGGCTGGCGCCGTCCGGGCGGTACCGGGTGCGCGCGCTGGAGCAGGGCACGTCGCTGCGCTCCCTCGGCGGGCTGGTGAGCCACGCCCTCCCGGTCAGGCTGAGCGGCCATGGCCTGCCGCTGACTGTGCTGGACTGGTTCCGCTCCCTGGCCGACCGTCCCCAGGAGTACGTCGGGACCGGCTCGGCGCTCGCCTTCCTGCAGCTCGACCCGCTCTTCGACGGCCAGGACACCTCGGCCCGGCTGGTCGGCGACTACGGCTCCGCCCTGTTCGTGATCGAACCCGTCTGACACAGGGGGACGGTTCCTCTGGCCGTCCAGGAACCGTCCCCTTGTGCGGGGTCGTCCTTGTGCCGCCGTCCAGTGGTCAGACCGATTCGCGGACGGGGGCCCGCGGCCGCTAGCCTTCCTGACGTGTCAACCACCGCATGCCGCTCCGCCCGTCTGCAGTCCGCAGCTCCGGCGATGATGTGCATGCGAATGTGCAGCTGCTGAGCAGCGGCACACTCCCCGGCCGCTGAGCGGCTGCGGCTCCCCACCTGTCCCGCGTCCCTGCCGACGCCGGGGTGTGCTGTTCCCCCTCCCACCACACCGGTCGATCCGGGCCGCCGTCGTGCGCGCCCGGCGGCAGACGAGAGAGCCACCAATGATCACCGTCACCGACCTGAAGAAGGTCTACCAGCAGGGCCGCCGCGAGATTCGGGCGCTGGACGGCGTCACGCTGAGCGTCACGGCGGACTCCGTCCACGGGATCGTGGGGCAGTCCGGGGCCGGCAAGTCCACCCTGATGCGCTGCCTCGCCCTGCTCGATCGCCCCACGTCGGGCACCGTCGTGATCGACGGCGTCGACCTGACCCGGGTGCCCCCGGCCGAGCTGCGCGCCGCCCGGCGCCGGCTCGGCGTGGTCTTCCAGCATGCCAACCTCTTCGACTCCCGCACCGTCCTCGGCAACGTCACCTACCCGCTTGAGCTAGCCCGGGTGCCGCGCGCCCAGCGGGAGGCGAAGGCGTCGGAGATGCTCGGCCTGGTCGGCCTGGCCGGCGCTGCTGACGCCCACCCGGCGCAGCTGTCCGGCGGGCAGCGGCAGCGGGTCGGGATCGCCCGCGCGCTGGCGAGCGACCCGCACGTCCTGCTCTGCGACGAGCCGACCAGCGCCCTCGATCCCCGCACCACCGAGGAGATCCTCGACCTGATCGCGGCACTCAAGGCGCGGCTCGGCCTGGCCGTCCTGGTGATCACCCACGAGATGGCGGTGGTGAAGCGGATCTGTGACTCGGTAACCCTGCTCGAGGACGGGCGGGTGGCCGAGTCGGGAGCACTGCGGGACGTGCTGGGGCGGTTCGGCGGGCCGCTCAGCGAGGCGCTGCTCGGGTTGCCGCCCCATCACCCGGCTGCTGGCGGCGAGTTCGTCGAGGTGCTGGACGCCAACCCGTCCCGATCGGCGGTGACCGCCGCCGAGCGGCACTTCGCCGTCGACCTGCCGGTGGTCGCCGGCGTCGTCGAGCCGCTGGCCGGTACCACCTTCCGCCGGCAACGGATCGCGCTCCCCGAGCGCCTCGACGCCGATCGCCTGGTCGACTACCTGCGCGACCAGGGTGTCTCCGCCGCCGGCTGGAGGCGGTCCGATGAACCCGCTGCAGTCGCTGTCCGACCTGCTGGCCAACCCTGCGATCTCCACCGCGCTGTGGCCCGCCCTGGGGGAGACCCTCGCGATGGTCGGGATCGCGGGGCTCGCCACCGCCCTGCTCGGTCTCCCGCTCGGCGTCGTGGTGTACGTCACGCAGCCCGGCGGCCTGGCGGACCACTCGACGGCGAACCTCGTGCTGTCGGGGCTCGTGGTGAACATCACCCGGTCGGTGCCGTACGCGATCCTGATGGTCACGTTGATCCCGTTCACCAGGCTGCTGGTCGGCACCTCCATCGGCCCGATCGCCGCCGCGGTGTCGCTCACCATCGCCGCCGTCCCATTCTTCGCCCGGCTGGTCGAGGCGGCACTGCGGGAGGTCCACCCGGGCAAGATCGACGCCGCCCACGCCATGGGCTCGACCCGCGTCCAGACCGTGTGGAAGGTGCTGCTGCCCGAGGCCCTGCC
>JAEZGC010000096.1 GCA_023437345.1 Actinomycetes bacterium | reverse complement strand
CACCACAGGGGCGAAGCCGAGCCGTTGCGCGACCCGCGCGCTCGCCGGGCCGACAGCGACGGCCGCCACCCCGGTCCCCAGCAGGGCGGCAGCCGCCCTGGCCACCGCCCCAGCGGTCACCACCAGCACGTCGTAGCCGCCGGCCGCCCATGCCTGGCTGACAGCTGCCGGCACGGACGCGACCGGTGAGGTTTGGTAGACCCCTGTCTGGGTCACCTCCCAGCCGCGTTCCCGCAGCGCGCGCGGCAGGGTCCGGGCCGACGCCACGGCGCCGGGGATCGCCACCCGTCCTGGTCCGGTCGGCCACCCGGCCGCGAGTGCGAGGCCGCCGGCGCCACGGGTAGGGACCAGATCAACCCGGCACCCTGCGGCCCGCGCCGCCGCCGCTGTGGTGTCGCCGACCGCCGCCAGCCGGGTCCCGGGCACAACCAGGTCGGGCAGCCGATGGCCGAGCCTGGCCAGCGCTTCGACGGTGAACGCCGAGGTGAGTACGAGCCAGTCGAACCGCCCCGCGGCCAGGTCGTCGGCCAGGCGCTCGACATGCTCGCCGGGGACCGGCACCCGGCTGACCAGATCGACCTCGTCGACGACGGCGCCCGCGGCGCGCAGCCCGGCCGCGAGGCGTCCGTCAGGGCGGCGTGGCAGCAGGACGCGCCGACCGCTCAGGATCGCCGGGGGTTCCACGCCACGATCGTGCCGCACCCGACCGCCACGCGGCCACCGCGGCCGTGGGGTGAAAGGATGGCGGCATGCGGACCTTGCGTGACATCGAGTGCTTCCTCACCGACATGGACGGCGTGCTCGTCCACGAGGACGTCCCGCTGCCCGGCGCCGCCGAACTCGTCGACAGGTGGGTGACCACCTCGAAGCGGTTCCTGGTGCTGACCAACAACTCGATATTCACCGCCCGCGACCTCGCCGCCCGGCTGGCCCGTTCCGGCCTGCCGATTCCCGAGGAGAACATCTGGACCTCGGCGATGGCGACCGCGTCCTTCCTGCAGCAGCAGCCGGGCAACAAGACTGCCTTCGTGCTGGGCGAGGCTGGCCTGACCACCGCGCTGCACGAGGCAGGGTTCGTGCTGACCGACGCTGACCCGGACTTCGTCGTGCTGGGCGAGACCCGCAGCTACTCCTTCGAGGCGATCACCACCGCCTGCCGGTTGATCGTGGACGGCGCCCGCTTCATAGTCACCAACCCCGACGCGACCGGCCCGAGCCGTGACGGCCTGCTGCCGGCGACCGGCGCGGTGGCCGCGATGATCACCGCCGCCACCAACCGGTCGCCGTACGTGGTCGGCAAGCCCAACCCGATGATGTTCCGCTCGGCGATGAACCGGATCGAGGCGCACTCGGAGACCACGGCGATGATCGGCGACCGGATGGACACCGACATCGTGGCCGGGATGGAGGCGGGCCTGCTCACCGTCCTCGTCCTCACCGGGGTCACCTCGGCCGCCGACGTGGAGACCTTCCCGTTCCGCCCTGACCTGATGCTGGCCGGGGTTGACGACCTGGCCGAACTGCTCTGAAGCCGGTCAGCCGGCGGCCAGCTGCCGGTGCCACCAGGTGGCGGTGTGGAACGGCGTGAAGCCGAGGTCGTAGTAGAACTGCTGGTCGGAGCCCACGTAGGCGACGCGGGCACCGAGCGTCGCGGCCCGCGTGACGGCAGCCAGGACGGCAGCCCTGCCGCACCCCTTGCGCCGGTGGCGGGCCTGGGTGCAGACCGGCTCGACCAGCAGGAAGTCGGTCGCCGGGTCGTAGAAGATCCCGCAGTAGGACGCGTACTCGCCGTCCGGGGCGATCACGAACGTGTTGAGCTCGGGCAGGTGGGACGGCGCGCTGAGGCTGCTGCGGCGCCAGCGCAGCGACTCCTCGTCGTCGGGCGCCGGGCCGTCGTGGTCGAAGCCGTCCCACAGGCACCGGTTGAAGCGGGCGATGTCGATCCCCTCGGCCTGGCAGGAGACCCGGTACCCCTGCGGGACGGCGTAGGGGCGTGCCACGGTGAGGTCGAGGACTGCCGTCGCCTCGCCCCACGGCTGCGGCGCGAAGCCCCGCCCGGCGAGCAGCCCCGCCAGGTCGTCCTCCTCCTGCCCGACCAGGATCCGCACCCCGGAGCAGTCGTTCAGCTCGGCGAGCGCGTGGGCGACCAGGTCGGGCAGCAGCCGGGTGCGGTGGCGCGGGTCGACGACGAGGTGGGCGTCGCCGAGGCCCGACTCGTAGGTGGCCAGCCCGACCACCTCGCCGTCGGACTCCCACACCCCGATCCGGTGCACCTGGTCCCAGTCGAGGTAGGGCAGGCAGAAGGCCCACTCCCAGCGTCCCCAGCCGAACTCGGGGGTGGCGTCGTGGATCCGCAGCAGGAACTGGCGCACTGCCCGGTGGTCGCCCGCGAACCCTTGGTGGTGGTAGCGGCGGGCGACGATGGTGTCTGGCGCGGCCATGGCGGTTCCCGTGGGTTGGACGGTTCCACGCTACGCCCGCCGACGCGACGCACCGCGGACTCAGATGGAATATTCATGCCGCGTCTGGCATAGTCATTCCGTGACCTTCTCCGTGGCGGTGGCCGGGGCCACCGGGTATGCCGGTGGTGAGACGCTCCGCGTCCTGCTCAACCATCCCGACGCGCAGATCGGCGCGCTGACCGCCCGGACCAGCGCCGGCGACCGCCTCGGCGCCCACCACCCGCACCTGCTGCCGCTGGCCGACCGCGTGGTCGCCGACACCGACGCCGCGACGCTGGCCGGGCACGACGTGATCTGCCTGGCCCTGCCGCACGGCGCCTCGGGCGAGCTGGCCGCCGAACTGGAGGCCCGCTCGCCGGACTCGCTCCTTGTCGACCTGGGCGCCGACCACCGACTTGAGTCGGCCGCTGCCTGGCAGGCCTGGTACGGCGGGGACCACCCCGGCACGTGGACCTACGGCATGCCTGAGCTGCTGCTGGCCGGCGGCGGACGCCAGCGCGAGAACCTCCGCGGCGCCGCGCGGATCGCCGTGCCCGGGTGCAATGTCACGGCGGTGACCTTCGCCCTCGCACCCGGAGTGCTGGCCGACGTGATCGAGCCGACCGATCTGGTTGCGGTGCTGGCGAACGGGGTCAGCGGCGCCGGGAAGGCCCTGAAGCCCCACCTGCTCGCCTCCGAGATCCTCGGCGGCGCCAGCCCGTACGCGGTCGGTGGGGTGCACCGCCACATCCCCGAGATCGAGCAGAACCTCGGCAAGGCCGGCGCCGGGCGGGTCAGGATCAGCTTCACCCCGACCCTCGTCCCGATGGCCCGCGGGATCCTCGCCACCTGCACCGCACGGCTGGCCGAAGGCGCCGACCCGGGCGACGTCAGGTCCGCCTGGGAGCGGGCCTACGCCGACGAGCCCTTCGTCCACCTGCTCCCGGAGGGGCAGTGGCCCGCCACCGCTGCCACGCTGGGGGCGAACACCGCCCTTGTGCAGGTCAGCGTCGACGAGCGGGCCGGCCGTGTGGTGGCGATCTGCGCCCTCGACAACCTGGTCAAGGGGACCGCCGGGGCGGCGGTCCAGTCGATGAACCTCGCGCTCGGACTGCCGGAGACCACCGGCCTGACAACCGTAGGAGTGGCACCGTGAGCGTGACAGCTGCAAAAGGCTTCCTCGCCGCCGGCGTGACCGCAGGGCTGAAGGCGTCCGGCAACCCCGACCTGGCCCTGATCGTCAACGAGGGGCCGGACGCCCACGCCGCAGCCGTGTTCACCACCAACCGGTTCCAGGCCGCGCCCGTGCTGTGGAGCCGGCAGGCGCTGGCCGACGGCCGGCTCGCCGCGGTCGTGCTGAACTCCGGCGGCGCCAACGCCTGCACCGGCGACGCCGGCTTCGCCGACGCCCGCCAGATGGCCGAGTGGACGGCGGCCGAGGTGGGCTGCGACCCGGCGGATGTCGCTGTCTGCTCGACCGGGCTGATCGGCGTCCGTCTGCCGATGGACAAGGTGCTGGACGGTGTGCAGCTCGCTGCACAGGACCTGTCGCATGCCGGCGGCCCGTCGGCCGCGGAGGCGATCCTGACCACCGACGCCGTGACCAAGGAGGCGATCCACACCTCGCCGTCGGGGTGGACCATCGGCGGTATGGCCAAGGGCGCCGGCATGCTGGCCCCGGCCCTGGCGACGATGCTGGTGGTTCTCACCACCGACGCCGTCGTCGACCCCGAAGCGCTCTCCGATGCGCTGCGGACCGCCACCGGGTTCACCTTCGACCGCACGGACTCCGACGGGTGCATGTCCACCAACGACACGGTGGTGATCCTCGCCAGCGGCGCCAGCGGTGTGGCGGCCGACCCCGCCGAGTTCGGCGAGGCGCTGACCGGGGTGTGCGCGTCGCTCGCGCGCCAGTTGCTGGCAGACGCCGAGGGCTCGGCCCACGACATAGAGGTGCGGGTGAGCGGCGCCGCCAGCGAGGCCGACGCCCTCGAGGTGGCGCGGGCGATCGCCCGCAGCAACCTGTTCAAGTGCGCCATCTTCGGCAATGACCCGAACTGGGGGCGGGTGCTGGCAGCTGCCGGCACGACGTCGGCAGCCTTCGACCCGGACCTGGTCGACGTGTCCTTCAACGGGGTGGGGGTCTTCCTCGCCGGTCAGCTGGGTGCCGACCGTTCCGAGGTGAGCCTCGCCGGCCGCGAGGTGGTGGTCGAGGTGAACCTTCACGCCGGGGACGAGTCGGCGGCGATCTGGACCAACGACCTGACCTACGACTACGTCAAAGAGAACGCGGAGTACTCCACATGAGCCCCGATGCGCTGAGCAAGGCCTCGATCCTGATTGAGGCGCTGCCCTGGCTCGAGCAGTACGTCGGCACCACGATGGTGATCAAGTACGGCGGCAACGCCATGGTCGACGACGAGCTGAAGGCCGCCTTCGCCCGCGACATAGTGTTCCTGCACACGGTCGGGGTGCGCCCGGTGGTCGTCCACGGCGGCGGACCCCAGATCTCGGCGATGTTGAAGCGGCTCGGCATCTCCAGCGAGTTCCGCGGCGGGCTGCGGGTCACCACCCCGGAGGCGATGGACGTCGTCAGGATGGTACTGATGGGGCAGGTGAACCGCGAGCTCGTCGGCCTGCTCAACGGCCACGGCCCGCTGGCCGTCGGGTTGTCCGGCGAGGACGCCGGACTGCTCACCGCGGTCCGCAAGGGGATCACCCTGGACGGCGAGGAGGTCGACCTCGGGCTGGTCGGCGAGGTCACAGAAGTGCGTCCCGAAGCCGTCCTCGACCTGATCAACGCCGGACGGATACCCGTGGTCGCCACTGTCGCGCCGGACGAGGACGGTCAGGTGCACAACGTGAACGCCGACACCGCGGCAGGGGCGCTCGCCGCCGCGCTGGGCGCCGAGCGGCTGGTCGTGCTGACCGACGTGGCGGGGCTGTACGCCGACTGGCCCGCCAGCACCGAGATCATCCGCGAGATCTCCGCGTCCGACCTCGAGGCACTGCTGCCGACCCTCGCCTCGGGGATGATCCCGAAGATGGAGGCCTGCCTGCAGGCAGTCAGGGCGGGCGTGCCGAAGGCGACGGTGATCGACGGACGGGTGCCGCACGCCCTGCTGCTGGAGATCTTCACCGACGAGGGCAACGGCACCATGGTGCTCGGTCCGGCTGCCGCAGCCGAGGCGCTGGCGCCGTGAGCGTCCAGACTGCCGAGGGCGGCAACGCCGCGCTCACCGGCCGCTACCAGGCGGTGATGATGAACACCTTTGGCCCGCCGAAGCGGGTGTTCGTCAGGGGCGAGGGGTCCTACCTGTGGGATGCCGACGGCCGCCGCTACCTCGACCTGCTCGCCGGGCTGGCGGTGAACGCGCTGGGCCACGCCCATCCCCAGGTGCTGGGCGCGATCTCTGCCCAGTTGTCGACCCTTGGCCATGTCTCGAACTTCTTCGCCACCCCCACCCAGGTGGCGCTGGCCGAACGCCTCGCCGCCGTCACCACCGCCAACGCGCCCGGCACGCCGGCGCGGGTGTTCTTCACCAACTCCGGCACCGAGGCCAACGAGGCGGGGTTCAAGATCTCGCGGCTCACCGGGCGCCGCAGGCTGATCGCCATGGAAGGCTCCTTCCACGGCCGCTCGCTCGGCGCGCTGGCGCTGACCTCGAACCCGAAGTACCGCGAACCCTTCGAGCCGCTGCCCGGCGAGGTGACCTTCGTCCCGTACGGTGACGCGGCCGCGCTGGCGGCGGCGCTTGACGATTCGGTGGCCGCCGTGGTCGTCGAGCCGATCCAGGGCGAGAACGGAGTCGTGGAGCCACCCTCCGGCTTCCTGGCGGACGCCCGCGAGCTGACCAGCCGGGCCGGCGCCCTGCTGTGGCTGGACGAGGTGCAGACCGGAATGGGCAGGTGCGGGGAGTGGCTGGCCAGCGCGCCCAGCGGGGTCACCGCCGACGTCGTGACCTTCGCCAAGGGCCTCGGCAACGGGTTCCCGGTCGGCGCCTGCGTCGCCACCGGGGCCGCCGCCGCCCTGCTGCAGCC
>JAEZGC010000097.1 GCA_023437345.1 Actinomycetes bacterium | reverse complement strand
GGTTGGCGAGCCAGTTCAGCGCGACGATCACGGGGCGCACGATCCGGGCCACGACGATGAGCGCGGGCTTCGCCTCCCCGCCGATCAGCGCCACCACCGCAGCCTCGCCACCGAACCGCTCGCGGGCCTCGGTGGCCAGGGTGCGCAGGTCCTCGGCGCCGACCCCGGGCAGGTGCTCGGCGAGGAGCCGGTAGTTGCCGACCGGCTGTGCCGCTGCCACCAGCGCGGGGACGCGTTCGAGGAGCTGCCGGCTGCGTACCGCGGCGAGTTCCTTCTCGACAGCCTTCAGCTGGGCCACCAGCTTGGAGACCCGGTCGGTCAGCTGGTCGGGCTGGACCTTGAGCAGGTCGGCGAGGTTCGCCACCAGGGCGCGTTCCTTGGCCAGGTGGTCGAAGGCGTCGGCGTTGACAAGCGCCTCGACCCGCCGGATCCCCGACCCCACCGACGCCTCACCGAGCAGGCTGAGGAGGCCGATCTGGGAGGTGCGCTCAACGTGGGTGCCACCGCAGAGTTCCCGCGACCACGGCCCGGCGAACTCGACCATCCTCACGATGTCGCCGTACTTCTCGCCGAACATCGCCTGCGCACCGAGGGCGCGCGCCTCGACCAGCGGCAGCTCCCTCGCGTTGACCTCGTAGTCGGCGCGGATCGCCTCGTTGGCCACCCCTTCGAGGTCCTGCTGCAGCATCGTCGACAGCGCCTGCGGGCTGTTGAAGTCGAACCTGAGGTACCCCGGCCGGTTGTACGACCCGGCCTGGTGGGTGCCCTCGCCGAGCAGCTGACGCAGCGAGGCGTTCACGATGTGGGTGGCGGTGTGCGCCTGGCAGGCCCTGGCCCGCGCCGCGGCGTCCACCGCCGCCTGGACCCTGGTCCCGGCGGCAAGCTCGCCGTCCTCGACCCGCACCTGGTGCACCACCAGCCCCGGCACCGGGCGCTGTACGTCGAGCACCTCGAGGCTGAGCCCGGACGCGGTGATCAGCCCGGAGTCCGCGTCCTGGCCGCCGGCCTCGGCGTAGAACGGGGTCTCGTCAAGGACGACCTCGACAACGTCGCCGGGGCGGGCGGCGTCGACCAGCCGTCCGTCGGCGATGATGCCGCGGACCGTGGTGTCGGCGGTCAGCTCGGTGAAGCCGAGGAAGGGCACCTCGCCGCCGGCGCGCAGCGCCTTGTAGGCCTCGGACGAGACCGCACCGGCCTTCTTGGCGCGGGCATCGGCCTTGGCCCGGTCCTTCTGCTCCTGCATCAGCCGGCGGAAGCCCTCGCGGTCGACCTCCAGCCCTTGCTCGGCCGCCATCTCGAGGGTGAGGTCGATCGGGAACCCGTAGGTGTCGTGGAGCTTGAAAGCGGAGTCGCCGGGGAGCGCTGCGGCACCTGACGCCTTCGCGTCCGCCGCGGCGAGGTCGAAGATCTGGGTGCCCGCGGCGAGGGTCCGCCGGAACGCCTCCTCCTCGGCGTAGGCGACCTGGCTGACGCGCGCCCACTGCTGGTCGATCTCGGGGTAGGACGCCGCCATCCTGGCCCGGCTCACCGGCAGCAGCTCAGGCAGCACCGGGTCGTTGACCCCCAACAGCCGCATCGCCCGGATCGAGCGGCGCAGCAGTCGTCGCAGCACGTAGCCGCGCGCCTCGTTGCCCGGGGTGACGCCGTCGGTCATCAGCATCAGCGAGGAGCGGACGTGGTCGGCGACCACGCGCATCCTGACATCGTCGCCGGGGTCAGCACCGTACCGGCGGCCGGCCAGCTCGCCGGCCTTGGCGAGCACCGGGAACACCTCGTCGATCTCGTACATGTTGTCGACGCCCTGCAGCAGGAAGGCGATCCGCTCCAGGCCCGCACCGGTGTCGATGTTCCGGCTGGGCAGCGGTCCGGCGACGTCGAAGTCGTCCTTGGCGCGCACCGCGGAGAGTTCCTCGGTCTGGAAGACAAGGTTCCAGATCTCGAGGAAGCGGTCCTCGTCGGCGATCGGCCCGCCGTCGGCACCGAACTCGGGGCCGCGGTCGATGTAGATCTCCGAGCACGGCCCACCGGGGCCGGGGATGCCCATGTGCCAGTAGTTGTCCTTCAGGCCGCGGCGCTGGATCCGCTCGGACGGCACGCCGACCTGCTTCCACAGCTCGATGGCCTCGTCGTCGTCGAGGTAGACCGTCACCCAGACCCGCTCGGGATCGAACCCGTAGCCGCCCCGGGCGGCATCCCCGGTGACCAGGTCCCAGGCGAACTCGATGGCGCCTTCCTTGAAGTAGTCGCCGAACGAGAAGTTGCCCGGCATCTGGAAGAAGGTGCCATGCCGGGTGGTCTTGCCGACCTCCTCGATGTCGAGGGTGCGGACGCACTTCTGGACGCTCACCGCCCGCTTGAACGGCGGCTCCTCGGCGCCGGTGAAGTAGGGCTTGAACGGCACCATGCCGGCGTTGACGAACAGCAGGGTGGGGTCGTTGTAGACCAGCGGCGCCGAGGGCACGATGGTGTGCTCCCGCCCCGCGAAGAAGTCAAGGAAACGCTGGCGGACGTCAGCGGTGTTCATCGGGTGTTCCTAACTGGGTGGTGCAACGGGTGGGGTGTCCTCCTGGACAGGCGGTGTCACCTGTCCAGGCCGAGAGCCTCCCGCAGCTCGCCCTCCCGCTCGTCCATCGCCTCGCCCATGGTAGAGAGGAAGTCACCGATCCACGAACCCGCGTTCTGCCGGGCCTTGTCGATCTGGCCCACGACACCTTGTGGTGTGTACCGCAGGTAGAGCTCCTTGCCCTTGACCACGACGAAGGCCGCCACCCCGACGCCGATGGCGAACCACAGCAGGCGCTTGCCCATCACTTGGCCTTCTTCTTGCCGGAGACCGCCTTGCGCACCCCGTAGGTGAAGGCAGCGGTCTTGATCAGCGGGCCGCCGAGGGTGGAGGCGAAGATGGTCGACAGCTGGGCGGCGTTCTCGCTCACCACGGTCGCGTGATTGCTCACCTTGGCGACGTCCTCGGTCACAAGGCTCAGCTTGGACAGCTCATCGTTGGTAGCAGCGACGGTGCCACGCAGCTCCTGGAGGATCGGCACCGAGTTGTGGCCCAGGTCGCGGACAGCCAGGCGGAGCTCCTCGAGGACCCGGCCGAGCTTCAGCAGCGGGACGGCGCAGAACACGACAAGGGCGACGGCTGCGACGGCGGCGATCAGGCCCGCCACCTCTCCAACTGACATGGGTTCCTCGCTGCGGCTCGGGGACGTCGGGTACGACCTGCAGCCTACGCGAACCGCGCCGCGGCTAGCGACCGGTTTGCCGGTCCCGTCCGCCGCCGGGGCGCAGCAGCTGCTCCAGCACGTCGAGCCGTTCGGCCAGCGCCGCTTCGTTGCCGTGGTCGGTGGGCTGGTAGTACCGGGCGCCGGCCAGGTCGTCGGGCAGGTACTGCTGGGGGGCGACGCCGTGGGGGTGGTCGTGGGCGTACTGGTAGGACACCCCGTGGCCAAGGTTCTTCGCGCCCGGGTAGTGGGCATCGCGAAGATGGGGCGGGACGGTGCCGATCCGGCCGGCGCGGACGTCGGCCTGTGCTGCGTCGATCGCGGTGACCACAGCGTTGGACTTGGGCGCAAGGGCAGCGGCGATGGTGGCGTGGGCCAGGGTGATCCGGCCCTCCGGCATCCCGATCATCGCCACCGCCCCGGCGGCAGCCACCACGGTCTGGAGCACCGACGGCGCCGCCATGCCGATGTCCTCACTGGCCAGGATGATCAGCCGCCGGGCGATGAACCGGGGGTCCTCGCCGGCCTCGATCATCCGGGCGAGGTAGTGCAGTGATGCCTGGACGTCTGAGCCGCGGACGCTCTTGATGAAGGCGCTGATCACGTCGTAGTGCTGGTCGCCGTCGCGGTCGTAGCGCACCGCTGCGCGGTCGACGGCGGCCTCGATGATCGAGGTGTCGATGATCGTGGTCTGGTGGGCGCGGGCCCCTGCGGCTGCCTCTTCCAGGTAGGTGAGCGCCCGCCGGGCATCGCCGCCGGCCAGTCGCAGCAGGGTGTCCCTGGCGTCGTCGGCGAGGGTGAAGTCGCCGGCCAGGCCACGCTCGTCGGTCAACGCCCGGTCGATCAGCACGGCGATGTCGTCGGCCGTCAGCGGCTTGAGGGTGAGCAGCAGGGAGCGCGAGAGCAGCGGTGAGATGACAGAGAACGACGGGTTCTCGGTGGTGGCCGCGACCAGCGTGACGAGCCGGTTCTCGACCGCCGGCAGCAGGACGTCCTGCTGGGTCTTGGAGAACCTGTGCACCTCGTCGACGAACAGCACGGTGCTGCGGCCGCGCGCCAGCTCGCGGCGTGCTGTCTCCAGCTCGGCGCGCACCTCGCGGACGCCGGCGGTGACCGCTGACAGCTCGACGAACCTGCGGTCGGTGGACTGCGAGACGACGGCAGCGATGGTCGTCTTGCCGACGCCGGGAGGTCCCCACAGGAACACCGACATGGTGTCGCCGTCGGCGAGCCGGCGCAGCGGTGAGCCGGGCGCGAGCAGGTGCTGCTGACCGACTATCTCATCGAGGGTGCGGGGCCGCATCCGGACCGCCAGCGGCAGCTGGGCATGGTTGGCGGCACCGAGCGAGCCGTGACCGCGCGGGTCGGGCGGGCCGGTGAGGTTGCCGAACAGGTCCTCGTCCACGCCTTCGAACGCTACACCGCCCGCCCGACGGGCGCCCGCTTGCAATCGATGCTCTTGCGATATATCGTTAGAGCTACCAACCCACAAGGAGACACCATGAACAACCACGAAGACTGGCAGGGCCGGCCCGGCAAGGGCGGCCATCGACGCGGACACCGACCCGGCTTTGGACCCGGCGGCTTCGGCGGACCGGGGTTCGGTTTCGGCTTCGGTCCTGGCCGACCGCCGTTCCCCGGCGGGCCGGGTCCGCGCGGCCGCAGCCGGCGCGGGCAGGTGAGGGAGTCGATCCTCGCGCTGCTCACCGAGCAGCCGATGAACGGCTACCAGATCATGCAGGCGCTCGCCGAACGCACCCAGGGCCTCTGGCGGCCGAGCCCCGGCGCGGTCTACCCCGCGCTCAACCAGCTGCAGGACGAGGGGCTCATCGAGTCCTTCGACAACGAGGGCCAGAACGCGTTCCGGCTCACCGAGGCGGGCGGCACGGCCGCGGCCGGGCTCGGCGCCCCGTGGGACGCCGTGAACGAGGCGTTCGGGGGCACCAACCCCGATTCCATGAGGACGCTGTGGCACGAGTTCGGCAGCCTCGGGGGAGCCACCAAGGAGCTGCTGCGGCACGCAACCCCCGACCAGGTGGACGCCGCCACGGCGATCATCGCCGAGGCACGCCGCCGGATCTACACCCTGCTGGCCGCCGAGCCGGGCACTGCGAATCCCGACGACCTGGCCTGACGGCCAGCGTCCCCGCCGAGCTCTCCCGTACCCACCGAACGCTCCCGTCCCCGCCGAGCGCTCCCTCACAGAGGGAGCGCTCGGTGCTGCTCAGGAGCGTTCGACCCAGCGTCGCTCGGCACCCGGCACCGGCACCGGGAACAGTTCGCCGCTCGGCACCGGCACTCGGGACAGTCCCTCAGTCCCTACGAGCCTTCGTTGCCTGCGTTCGCAGGGACAGTCCCCATGAAGGCAGGCTTCGCGTCGACTCCGGCTTCCTTGCGCTGCCTGGCGGTGATCGGGGCCGGGGCCTCGGTGAGCGGGTCGAACCCGCCGCCGGACTTCGGGAAGGCGATCACGTCGCGGATCGTGTCGAAGCCGCCGAGCAGCATCACCAGCCGGTCAAGGCCGAACGCGATCCCGCCGTGCGGCGGGGCGCCGAAGGAAAAGGCGTCCAGCAGGAAGCCGAACTTCTCCTGCGCCTCCTCGGGCCCGATCCCCATCACCTTGAAGACGCGTTCCTGCACCTCGCGGCGGTGGATGCGGATCGAACCGCCGCCCACCTCGTTGCCGTTGCAGATGAAGTCGTACCCGTAGGACAACGCGCCGGCCGGGTCGGTGTCGAAGCTGTCCTGCGACTCGGGCTTCGGCGAGGTGAAGGCGTGGTGGACCGCGGTCCAGCGTCCCTCCCCCACTGCGACGTCGCCGTGCGCCACCGCGTCGGCCGCCGACTTGAACATCGGCGCGTCCACCACCCACAGGAAGCTCCACGCGTCCTGGTCGATCAGGCCGACCCGGTGGCCGATCTCCAGCCGGGCGGCGCCCAGCAACTCCTGGGAGGGCTCGCGCGCCCCGGCGGCGAAGAAGATCGCGTCCCCGGGGGCGGCGTCCATCGCGGCTGCGATCCCTGCCCGCTCCTGCTCGGAGAGGTTCTTGGCGACCGGGCCGCCGAGTCCGCCGTCCTCACCGACTGTGATGTAGGCCAGCCCGCGGGCGCCGCGCTGCTTGGCCCACTCCTGCCAGGCGTCGAACTGCCGCCGCGGCAGGGAGGCACCCCCGGGCATCACAACCCCGCCGACGTAGGGCGCCTGGAAGACCCGGAACGGTGTCTCGGCGAAGAAGGACGTGAGCTCGCGGATCTTCAGGTCGAACCGAAGATCGGGCTTGTCCGAGCCGTAGTCGTCCATCGCCTCATGCCAGGTCATCCGGCGCAGTGGCAGCTCCATCCGGACCCCGATCAGCTCCCAGCAAGCCGCCATCACCTTCTCGGCCAGCGCGATCACATCGTCCTGGTCGACGAAACTCATCTCGATGTCGAGCTGGGTGAACTCCGGCTGCCGGTCGGCGCGGAAGTCCTCGTCCCGGTAGCAGCGGGCGATCTGGTAGTACCGCTCCATCCCGGCCACCATCAGCAGCTGCTTGAACAGCTGCGGGCTCTGCGGCAGCGCGTACCACTTGCCAGGGTGCAGCCGGGCCGGCACCACGAAGTCCCGCGCCCCCTCAGGGGTGGAGCGGGTCAGCGTCGGGGTCTCGATGTCGTAGAAGTCGTGCGCGGCCATCACCTGGTGGATCACCTGGGTCACCTTCGAGCGCAGCACCATCGCGTTGTGCTGGCGGGGCCGGCGCAGGTCGAGGTAGCGGTACTTCAGCCGCGCATCCTCCCCCACCCCGGAGCGCTCGTCGATCTGGAAGGGCAGTGGCGCCGACGGGTTGAGCACCTCAAGGGTGCGGATCGCCACCTCCACCTCGCCGGTGGGAAGGTTCGGGTTGACGTTCTCCGGGGTGCGGGCGTCGACCACCCCGGTCACCTGGATGCAGAACTCGTTGCGCAGGTCGTGGATGCCGGCCGACGCGAGGTACTCGTCACGGACGACCACCTGGCAGATGCCGGACGCGTCCCGCAGGTCGATGAAGGCGACCCCGCCGTGGTCGCGGCGCTTGGCCACCCAGCCGGCGAGGGTGACTGTCTGTCCGACGTGCCCGGCCCCGAGAGTGCCGGCGCCGTGGGTGCGCAACATGATGTTCCCTTCTCTGCCCCGCATAGACGGTGCGGGTGCGTCTTGTGAAGCTTACGGGCGCGCGCCGCGGCCCGCGAAACCGCGGACGGCCGCCGTCAGCCCTGCACCACCGTCGGCCGCAGGTCGACCGGCGGCGGCAGCCAGCTGTCGGCGTCGGCGGCCACCTGCTCCCCGGAGCGGATGTCCTTCACTTCTCCGGTTGCGAACCAGACGAACGGGATGCCGCGCCGGTCGGCGTAGCGGATCTGCTTGCCGAACCTGTCCGCCTTCGGCGCCACCTCGGTGGGGATCCCGCGGGCCCGCAGCCGGGCCGCTATCGCGTCCGCCT
>JAEZGC010000014.1 GCA_023437345.1 Actinomycetes bacterium | reverse complement strand
GGACTCATAATCCCTGGGTCGCGGGTTCGAGCCCCGCCCGCCCCACCACCCCACCCCCGCATGGCCAATTCAGTCCCGGTGACGGTCCAGGTGGGCTGCGAGCCGGTCGAGGTAGCGGTCCGGCAGGTCGCTGCGACGCGACGACGGGATGGATGCGATCGCGTCACGCAGCGCGTCCGGCAGCGCCGCGGCCAGGTCGCGGACCCGGCCGCGCAGCCAATCGGTGTCCACGCCGGCGCGGCGGGCTAGGCGGTCCCAGTGGGCGCCGCGGACGCGGCCGAACCGTTTCTCCCCCCCGACCGCCATCGCAAGCCGGCGCATCCCCGAATCGGGGGCGCTGTCGTACGGCAGGCTGCTGGCGATGTCGTACAGCGGCGCGAGCCGCACCATTGGCCCAGCCAGCAGCAGCGAGTAGTTCTTCGCGTGCCCGTCGGGGGCACCCACCAGGTAGTTGAACACGAGTGCCGCCAGGAAAGCCGTCACGTTCCCGGTCGCGTTCGGGGTGCCGCGGAGCAGGTCGATGATGTCGGCTGCGCCCGGCCCGCCGTCATCCTCGTACTTCTTCGACCGTGGCCGCGACAACGCCATGCACAGATCTTCCTGGTGGGCACGCAGGATGCGGCCGTCGACGTCACCCCGGTCGTACCGGGTGATGACGATCGCCGGTTCGCCGTCGAACTCGTCGTAGCGGGTCTCGACGGCGTCGAGGCCGAGGAGGCGGGCCGCGGTCATCGTCAGGTGCTCGTTGAGGCCCTGCCCGCGGACCCCCGCCACGCCCGGCTTGAAGATGTGGGTGGTCGGTTCGGCGCCCCGCGCTTGGTGCCAGCCGTCGTCCCACCGCAGCGCGAACTTCGACTGGGCACCGCCCAGGCTCCACCGCTCACCGGTGAACGTCCAGTGGTCGGGCTCGTCCCGCAGCGCGTGGAGCCGCCGGCCGATAGCCGCCTCGTCCATTGGTTCGAGTTCGCCGTGCCGAGGCAGGGGTGTCCCGGCGGGCACGAGTTGGATGGCGCCGGGGGCGTCGAGGCCCATGTGGGTGAGCAGGGCGAACGCGCTGTTCCCCGAGACACCGAACTGGGTTCCCCACCGGTTGCGGACGTCCTGGCTGTCGGGCAGCAGCCCGTCGAGCCACGGCACGGTCACCGACTGCCGGTAGACGGTGTCGCTGAGCGGCATAGACAGTGACAGTGGTGTGGCGTCGGCGGTCAGGTGGCCGGGGTGGTAGGTGAACTGCAGCTGCGGGTCGAGAGTGAACGTACCGACTGGATGACCATGCAGGTAGGCATCGAGGCTGCGCGGCCGCCGGGCCGGCATCAGGAGCCTCGCAGGAAGTCGCGGACGGTGGTGGTCGTCGTGGTGGCGAAGGCGGTGTCGGGGGCGTCGTCGAGGATCAGCTGGCCGCCCAGGGCCTGCACGACCGCCATCACCCCGCCGAGCTCGGCGCGGTAGTGGCCGTGCTCGATGCGGGACACGAGTTGGCGGCTCACGCTGGCGGCCCTGGCGACCTCGGACTGGCTCAGGCCGAGGTTCTCGCGGCGCTGCCGGATGCGGGTGCCGAGTTCATGGGCGGTGATGGAGCCGAACATGATGTAACCGTACCATTCCATTGCCGATTGTTACAGATCGCTTCCACCACCGGATGTTGCGGTGCGCTTCCATCGCACCCTACGCGCGGCAACGACCGCACCCACCCCCCGGCATGACCCGCACACCGCCAGCCCGCCGCGCCGGCGGATCACCAGACGACGTTGTGGTCGGAGTTCGCTCCGTGCCAATCCGGCAACCTGCGCCCCGCTGGGCCGCGGGTTCGGGCGGGTCGGCTACCCCGCAATCGCACCAGCGGGCGCCGTAGTCGAGTCCCGCACGACGAGGGTGGTGGCCAGTTCCACCCGCTGCGCCGCGTCACGGCCGTCGTGGTGGGTGAGGGCCACCAGCGTCCGGATGGCGAGCGCACCCATCTCCTCAAGTGGTTGGTTGACGGTGGTCAGCGTCGGCCGGCACCACTCGCACGACGGCAGGTTGTCGAAACCGACCACGCTGAGCTGGTCGGGTACCGAAATGCCGCGGCTCGACGCTGCGGCGTACACGCCGTACGCGTGCAGGTCCGAGCCGGCGAAGATCGCTGTGGGACGGTCCCGCAGGTCGAGCAGGTCCAGACCGTGCCGGCGGCCCGAGTCCTCGTCCATCATCCCGAACCGCACCAGGCGGTCGTCGAACCCGATCCCCGCCCGGACCAGCGCCGAGCGGTAGCCGTCCAGTCGCTCCTGGGAGTACGGCAGTTCAGCCGGCCCGGTGATCAGCCCGATCCGGCGATGCCCGAGATCGATCAGGTGCTGGGTCGCATCCCGCGCCCCGGCGAAATTGGTGGCGCTGATGCTCGCCACACCGTCTGGGGTCGGCCCCAGCGGGTCCACCAGCACGTACGGGGCGCGCAGCCGTCGCAGTTCCGCGCCCAGTTCGGGACGCATCCGCGTCGCCACCACGACCAGCCCGTCGGAGCGGCGCTGCTTGAACTGCTCGAGCCAGTGCCGGTTGCCCAGCGTCCGGCTGTGGAGGGAGCCGACGACCAGAGCAACCCCGGCCCGGGACGCCTCCACCTCGGCGCCGTACAACAGGCGCGCCGACCACAGCCCGTGGACGTCGGCGAACACCAGGTCGATCAGCCCGCTGCGGGAACGGTGCCGGTCGCCGCGCCGGCGATAGCCGGCGGCGTCCCGCCGCGCGAGGATCTCGTCGCGCCGGTCGGTACTCACCCCGACCCGTCCGTTGAGCACCTTGGACACGGTGCTTACCGAGGTCCCCGCCTGGGCGGCGATGTCGGCGATTGTGGTGCGCGTGCGGTCGCTCACCTCACCCACCCTTCCTGGGGTCCCGGGGACTCCTTGCGGCACGAAAGTATCGCGGCGCCCGGTGTCGGCGCCACCCCCTGCCCGGTGCGGACGGGGCACGCCAGACAGTGATCGCCGCCGGGAGACCAGCGGCGATAGTTTCGTCCCGACTCGCGGGGAGTGGTCGTGATCTCTGGCACCGCCGGGCCGAGGGTCATAGCCTCACCTGAGAGCTACGGGCAGCCGGACAGATCGTGCCGCCCGGGCGCGGAGGAACCGTCGCTAACCTGACGGCTGAGAAGGGGTGACGGCGGCGATGGCACGAGGCTCGGCGCGGGTCGGTTCCGGGCCTGGGGCCACCATCGACCGCAGGATCTTCGGCGGATTCCTCGAGCACGTCGGCCGCGCCGTGTACGGCGGCATCCACGACCCCGGCCACCCGACCGCCGGCCTGGACGGGATGCGCGCCGACGTGGTCGAGGCCGTCCGCGAACTCGGCGTGACGCTGGTGCGGTACCCCGGCGGCAACTTCGTCTCGGCCTACAACTGGGAGGACGGGGTTGGCCCGCGCGCCCAACGCCCGGTCCGCCTCGACCCGGCCTGGCACAGCCTCGAGCCCAACCAGGTCGGCACCGGCGAGTTCATGACCTGGTGCCGCACCGTCGGGGTCGAGCCGATGATGGCTGTGAACCTTGGCACCCGCGGGATCTCCGACGCGTTGCGCCTGCTGGAGTACTGCAACGCGCGGGTCGGCGCGCTGGCCGAGCTGCGCCGCAGCCACGGCTACGACGAGCCGTTCGCGATCCGGTCCTGGTGCCTGGGCAACGAGATGGACGGCGACTGGCAGCTGGGCCACCGCACCGCCGCAGAATACGGCCGGCTTGCCGAACAGACCGCCCATGCGCTGCGCTGCGTCGACGACTCGCTCGAGCTGGTGGTCTGCGGTCCCTCCGGTCCCGACGTGCCGTGGTTCGACGAGTGGACCCGCGAGGTGCTGCGGGCCAGCTACCGCCACGTCGACCAGCTGTCCTGCCACTGGTACATCTCCCAGGACGACATCGACCTCGGGTCCTACCTGGCCAGCGGCGCCGGAATGGACCGCTACATCGGGCGCGCCTTGGCGATCGCCGACGAGGTGGGCGCCGAACTGGGCTCCGACAAGCGAATTGACCTGGCCTTCGACGAGTGGAACGTGTGGAACATGCGGCGCCACCAGGCCCGCGACTCCATCGCCGGGATCGACAACTGGCCGTTCGCCCCGCCGCTGCTGGAAGAGGAGTACACCCTCGCCGACGCGGTGGCGGCCGGCTCGCTGCTGATCTCGCTGATCGCCCGCGCCGACCGGGTCAAGGTCGCCTGCATTGCCCAGCTGGTGAACGCCATCGCCCCGATCATGACGGAGCCGGGCGGACCGCTGTGGCGCCAGACGACGTTCCACCCGTTCGCCCTCAGCGCCCCGCTCGCCGGCGGCTCACTGCTCCCGCTCGACCTCGACGTGCCCACCGTCGACACCGCGGTCTACGGCACGGTCCCCAGCGTCCACGCCGTCGCGGGGTCGTCAGGCGGGCAGCAGTACCTCCTCGCGGTGAACCGCGATCCCGACCGGGCCATCGAGCTGTCGGTGGCCTTCGACGGCCACGCCGGCCCGCTCGAGGTGCTGACCCTGGCCGGCGACCTCACCGCTACCAACAACGCCGACCACCCCGACCGGGTGACCCCGTCCGCCCACCAGATGGACGGCGACCAGCCCGTCCAGCTGCCCCCCGCTAGCTGGTCCCGGATCCGCCCGCTAGCCTGACCGATTCCGCGAGCCGCAAGGAAAGAGGCCTGACATGACCACATTCCACGTCGCCACCACCGGGTCGGACACGGCCCCCGGCACCGAGCACGAGCCGCTGCGGACCATCAGCCGGGCGGCAGCCCTGGCGATGCCCGGCGACACGGTGACCGTCCACGCCGGCGAGTACCGCGAGTGGGTTCGTCCCCGCCGTGGCGGACGCAGCGACCGGCAACGCATCACCTACCAGGCCGCCGAGGGCGAGCACGTCGCGATCAAGGGATCGGAGCGGGTCACCGGCTGGACCCGCGAGGAGGGCACCGTCTGGCGGGCGGAACTGCCGAACTCGCTGTTCGGTGACTTCAACCCGTACGCCGAGAAGCTCTTCGGCGACTGGCTGGCGCGGCCGCAGCCCACCGGGCCGGCCCGCCACCTCGGCGAGGTGTACCTCAACGGGCGCAGCTTCTACGAGGTCGACGACAGGGCCTCGCTGATCGACCCGCCGGTGCGCGAGGAGGTGCTGGACGACTGGACGCAGCTGCCCGTCCGGGTGCTGGATCCCGACCAGACCCGCTTCGTCTGGTACGCCGAGGTCGGCGCCGCCACCACCACCATCTGGGCGAACTTCCACGATGCCGATCCGAACGCTGAACTCGTCGAGGTCAACGTGCGCCGCTCGGTGTTCTACCCGACCGAGCACCACCTCGACTACATCACGGTACGCGGGTTCGAACTCGCCCAGGCGGCCTGCCCGTGGACGCCGCCGACCGCCGACCAGCCGGGCCTGATCGGCCCCAACTGGGCCAAGGGCTGGATCATCGAGGACAACGACATCCACGACGCCAAGTGCTCGGCGGTCTCGCTCGGCAAGGAGGCCTCCACCGGCGCCAACTACTCAGCCGAGCGGGGCGACAAGCCCGGCTACCAGTACCAGCTCGAGTCAGTGTTCAGCGCCCGCCAGATCGGCTGGGACGCCGAGCACATCGGCGGCCACATGGTGCGCCGCAACACGATCCACGACTGCGGCCAGAACGCAGTCGTGGGCCACCTGGGCTGCGTGTTCTCCACCATCGAGGACAACCACATCTACAACATCGCGCTCAAGCGCGAGTTCTACGGCTACGAGATCGCCGGCATCAAGCTGCACGCCGCCATCGACGTAGTGATCCGACGCAACCGGATCCACGACTGCTCGCTGGCCACCTGGCTCGACTGGCAGGCGCAGGGCACCCGGTACAGCGCCAACCTCAGCTACGACAACAGCCGCGACCTGTTCGTCGAGGTCAGCCACGGGCCGTACGTCGTCGACCACAACCTGCTGCTGTCGCCGGCCGCGGTGGAGATCTTCAGCCAGGGCGGCGCCTACCTGAACAACCTGATCGCCGGCCTGATCCGGGTGGAGCCGGTGCTGGACCGGGCGACGCCGTACCACCGTCCGCACAGCACCCAGGTCTCGGGCTACGGCGTGATCCAGGGCGGCGACGACAGGTACCTTCACAACATCTTCCTCGGCACCGAGCAGCCCGGATACCTCGAGAACCCCTCGGACAAGGCCACCACCGGCTTCGGGACTGCCGTCTACGACGGGCACCCGGCCGGGACCGAGGCATACCGCGAGGAACTGCGGAACCGCCCGCCCGGCGACCACATCAAGTACCTCAGCGTCCGCCAGCCGGTGTTCATCAGCGGCAACGTGTACGCCGCCGGGGCGGCCCCGTTCGCCGGGGAGGACGGCGCTGTGGTGCTCGAGGGAGCTGCGACGGCCCGGATCGTCCAGGACGGTGACGCGCTCGTGCTGGAGCTCGACCTGCCCGACGGGTTCGACGCCGCGGACGCGGTTCCCGCCGGCGCCGCTGACCTGCCGGCGGTGCGTCTGGCCGGCGCCGGGTTCGAGGAGCGGGACGGGAGCCCGCTGGTCCTGGACCGCGACCTGCTGGGAGAACCGAAGGATGCGGCGACGCCGTACCCGGCCGGACCGCTGGTCGCGCTGCGTCCGGGCCCGAACCGGATCAGGCTGCGGTAGCTTCGGCTTCGCGGGGATGAGGCCCTGCGAGGAACGGGGAGCCATGGCGGGCATAGCGGTAGCCGGCAACGCGCTGGTCGACCACTACAAGCGGATCGAGGCCTACCCGGCCGCGTCGGCGCTCACCACCATCACGTCGATCACCACCGCCCCCGGCGGCCTGCTGTGCAATTGCGCCATCGACCTCGCCCGGCTCGCGCCCGACCTTCGGATCGCCGTGGTGGGCGTGATCGGCGACGACCCGGCCGGGGACTACCTGACGGCAGAGCTGCGCCGCCACCGGGGCATCGACACCGGCCAGCTACATCGGTCGGGCACCACGTCGTTCACCGATGTGATGGAGGATGCCGGCGCGAACACGCGCACCTTCTTCCACTTCCGTGGCGCCAACGCTCAGCTCGGACCGGAGCATTTCGACTTCTCGCAGCTCGACGCCGACCTGCTCCACATCGGCTACGTCCTGCTGCTGGACGCCCTGGACGAGCCGGACGCCGAGTTCGGCACGCGGCTGGCCAGGGTGCTGGCGGCAGCGCGGACGCACGGGATGCGCACCTCGCTCGACGTGGTCAGCGAGTACTCCGACCGGTACCCCCGGCTGGTTCCGCCGGCGTTGCGGTTCACCGACTACTGCGTGCTGAACGAGTTCGAGGCCTCGCGCACCACCGGGATCGAGCTGTCCGGCGCAGAGGTCTCCCCCGCGGACCTGCGCCGCGCCGCCGAGGCGCTGCTGGGGATGGGCGTCTCGACCTGGGTGGTGATCCACTGGCCGGGCGGGGCCGCCGGTCTGTCCGCCACCGGCGAGTGGGTGGTTCGTCCGGCACTGGAGGTCTCGTCCGACCGGATCATGACCACCACGGGCGCCGGGGACGCCTTCGCGGCCGGGGTCGTCCACACTGCCTGGGCCGGCGGCAATCTGGCCGAGGCGATCGAGACCGGGATCGGCGCGGCGACCAGTTCCCTGCTCGCCGGCAACGCCACCGACGGCGTCCCGACCGCCCGGGAGGCTCTCGCCCGCTACCGCAGCTGGCCCCGCCGCCCCGGAACCACCGTGGGCTAGCCTTCGCTCACTCCGCCGGGTTGCCGCGTTCCTCGATCGGTGCGGACGGCGCCGGCCGATCGCGGGTCGCCTGCTGCGCGCGCTGCGCCCAGCGCGCCTGGAGTTCCCGGACGCGCTCAGCCAGCGCCGCGTCCGGCCCCGCGACGCTGGCGCCGGGGACGACCTCAGTGATCGGCAGCGCGGCGACCGGCGGGGCGGGCAGCCCGAGCTCCGCTGCCCAGCCGCGGAGCTGCGCGGACGAGGTGGCGTACACGATGCGTCCCAGGCCTACCCAACCGTGCGCTGCGGCGCACATCGGGCAGTGCTCCCCCGAGGTGTAGACGACCGCTGCAGCGCGCTGCTCCACCGACAGGTGCTCGGCGGCCCAGCGCGCTATCGCGAACTCGGGGTGCCGGGTCTGGTCACCACCCGCCACGTGGTTGTGGTCCTCGAACAGGACTGTCTCGTCAGGCCCGACCAGGACCGATCCAAAAGGCTCGTCGCCCGCCTCGAGCGCCGTCTCGGCGAGGTCGACCGCCCGGGCCAGGAAACGCCGGTCACGCTGGTTGAGTGCCATGCCCCGGCACCCTAGGTCCTCCTTCCCGATACGTGAAGCCCCCCTCACGCCGGCCGGTGTTCGCCCGGCTGCTCCTGATGTCGGCCGTGGCACGGCAGGAGTAGAGTCCTGTCCTGGTGAGCCGGGAAGCCTGGTCGGCAGCGACATCCGCCACCCGGCAGGTGTCTCCTCCTGCGGAAGGCGCCCGTGACCACAGCCCCCCTCACCACCGGACCGCTCGCGCGCCTGCGCCGCTTCGTGACCCGTGAGGCCAACGGCGGCCTGCTGTTGGTCGGTGCCGCACTCGTCGGTCTCGCCTGGGCGAACTCGCCGTGGCGCGACGCGTACCACGCGATCGCCGGGCTGCGGGTCGGGCCGGCCGCGCTGCACCTTGACCTCACCGTGGCGACGTGGGCAGCCGACGGACTGCTCGCGGTCTTCTTCTTCGTCGTCGGCGTCGAGCGGAAGCACGAGATCGTCGCCGGCAGCCTCCGCCGGCCCCGCGAGGCGGGAGTGCCGGTGCTCGCCGCCATCGGGGGAATGGTCGTTCCCGCGGTGATCTACACAGCTCTCGTCCTCGGCCTGGGCGAGCCTGCCGCGCTCGAGGGCTGGGCGATCCCCACTGCCACAGATATCGCCTTCGCGCTCGCCGTGCTGGCAGTCTTCGGACGCGGCCTGCCCCGCGCGCTGCGCACATTCCTGCTCACGCTCGCCGTCGTGGACGATCTGCTGGCGATCATCGTGATCGCCGTGTTCTACACCGAGACGATCGACGGGTGGATGCTGCTGGCAGCAGCCGTGGCGGTGGCGGGCTTCGGCCTTGTGGTTCGCAGCCGGAAGCCGGCCTGGTGGCTGCTGCTCCCCCTCGCCGCCGGCGCGTGGGGGCTGATGCACGCCAGCGGGGTCCACGCCACGATCGCCGGGGTGCTGCTCGGCCTCGTCGTCCCGGCGGTGGGCAGGCCCGGCGAGCCGCACCCCCGCACCCACACGCTGGAGGCGGCGGTCCGTCCCTGGTCGGCAGGGGTCGCGCTGCCCGTGTTCGCGTTCTTCGCCGCCGGCGTGACGCTGGCCGGCACCCCGGATGAGACCTTCGACCTGCCAGTCCTCGTTGCGGTCGGTACCGGCCTGATCGCCGGGAAGCTCATCGGCGTGCTCGGCACGACAGCGCTCGCGGTGCGATTCACGCCGCTGCGGCTGCCCGATGCCATCGGGCTGCGGGACCTGTTGCCGGTCGGCCTGCTGTGCGCTATCGGGTTCACGGTGTCGCTGCTGATCACCGAGCTCTCGTTCACCGACGAGGCCCACCTCGTCGCTGCGAAGCTCGGCATCCTGGCGGCGAGCCTGGTCGCGGCACTGCTGGGCGCCGCCACCCTGCGCTGGGACGCCCGCCAGGCGCGCCGGGCGGACATGAATCTCGACGGTGTCACGGACACCGACGTCGAACCGATCGGGGAGGACGATGAACAACACAGCTGAGCGCCCTGAGCCCTCACCCTCCATCGGCGCGGACGCGACGGACGGGCGCACCGGGGAAGCGCTGGACGCAGAGCCGGCGATCGCTGCCCGTGGGCTGACCAAGCACTACGGCTCGGTGGTCGCCGTCGACTCCCTCGACCTCACGGTGTGGCCCGGCGAGGTCTACGGCTTCATCGGCCGCAACGGCGCCGGCAAGACCACCACGATCCGCATGCTGCTGGGCCTGGTGGCGCCGACCGACGGCGACGTCAGGATCCACGGTGACCCGCTCACCCCTGGCGCGGTGGACTGGCTGAATCAGGTCGGCTCGCTGGTGGAGGCCACGGCCGCCTATCCGAACCTCACCGTCGCCGAGAACCTCGAGCTGCACCGCCGTCTCACCCGCACCACGCGCGCTCGGGTGGCGGAGTTGGTCGAGCAGCTCCAGCTGGCGCCGGTGGTCCGCCGGCGCTACGCCCACTTGTCGCTGGGGAACCGGCAGCGGGTCGGCATCGCCCAGGCCCTGCTGCGTGACCCGTCCGTGCTCGTCCTCGATGAGCCCGCCAACGGCCTCGACCCGGCCGGGATCATCGAACTCCGACAACTCCTCCGGTCGCTGGCCGACGGAGCGGGGGTGACGGTGTTCCTCTCGTCCCACTTGTTGTCGGAGGTGGCCCAGCTGGCCGACCGGGTCGGGATCATCCACGAGGGCCGGCTCGTCGAGGAGCTGCCGCGTGATGAACTTGTCGCACGGGCGCGGGCGCACTCGGCGGTGACGCTCACCGACCAGGAGCGCGCCGACGCCTTGCTGGGCCTGGAGCTAGAGCGCTACTTCGTCGCCCGCACCGGTGCGCCGGAACAGGAGGCCTGACGATGCGCGACATCCTGTTCACCGAACTGCTCAAGCTGCGACGTGCCGCCGTGGTGTGGGGCACCCTCGGCGCCATGCTGGCCAGCCCGCTCGGCGTCGCGCTGCTGATCTGGATCGTGCAGGATCCCGAACGAGCGGCCCGCACCGGCATGCTGGGGACGAAGGCCGACCTCACCGGCGTCGAGGCGACCTGGGCGTCCTACGGCTCCTTCGTCGTGCTGATCATCGGATCCGCCGGGTGGCTGGTGCTGGCGTTCATCATGTCGTTCGTGTTCGGTCGCGAGTACTCCGACCGGACCGCCACGGCGCTGTTCACCTTTCCGGTGCCCCGGTACCGCTTCGCCGTCGCGAAGTTCCTGCTCAGCCTCGGCTGGTGGGCCATTGTCACCGTCCTCACCCTCGCCGAGGCGGTGGTCGTCGGCCTTGCCCTCGGGCTCTCCGGCTGGACGCCGCAGCTGCCATTCGACCTGCTCGCCGACGCCGGCATCGCAGCCGCTGTGACCTGGCTCGCCGGACCGCCGGTCGCGCTGCTCGCGGTCTGGAGTCGCGGCTACCTCGCGCCAGTCGGCGCGGCGATGGCGCTGCTGCTGGCCGGTCAGCTGCTGGGCCAGACCGGATGGGCGAGCTGGTTCCCGTGGTCGGTGCTGGTGAGCGCCAACACTGACCCGGTCGGGGTGCCCGCCCACAGCTGGGTCCCGCTGCTGGCGACCGCGGTTCTCGGGATCGCCGCGACGGTGTGGCGCTACCGGACCGCGGACGTCCAGTAGCGCGTCTGGCGCGGCGGCGGCGTCACCCAGTCACGATGGGCAGGCCGGTGCGTTTCGCTGCGGAGTCGAGCCCGCCCGCGTCCACCACCGAGGCGAAGCCCGCCTCCCGCATCAGCGCCACGGCCTGGGCTGAGCGATTGCCCGACCGGCAGTAGACGACGTACGAACCGTCGAGCGGCAGGTCGGCGATCGCCGTTGCGAACGAACCCGACTGCAGATCGAGGTTGACCGCGCCCTCGAGGTGACCCTCGGCGTACTCGGCGGGGGTCCTGACGTCGACGACTGTGGCGTCGGCGGCGTCCACCGGCGCAGCCGGCGACGCGCTGCAGGCCACCGCGAAGGTCGCCACGACGACGGCGAGCACGAGCCCGCGGAGCATCAAGGTGATCGTGCGCACGGCATCTCCCTCGGACGATGACTGCCCTACGCAAGCGAGTCTGCCACGTCGACGCGGCGGCCGCGGGCGCAGGGCATCGACAGCCTCCCCGCGGGCCGCCATCTGGGTCTCGGCGCGATGTCCCCGCAGTGGGGTCGGATCGGCAGGCGGGGGTGATTCAGCTTGTGGATTCCGCATTGGCAGCCCGGAAACTGTCAGTGCCGACCCCTACGGTTGGGTCATGGAGGCAGCGTTCGAGGAGTACACCGACGGCCAGTTGCTGGCCGTGATCGGTGAAGCTCTGGACGCGCTCACCGACGGCCGGCTGCGGCTGCCGTCCGGGGCCGAGCAGCTCGACCTGCTGAAGGGCGCGCTCCGGCTGGACGCCCGGTTGCAGGCCTGGCAGCAACGGCTCGCCGCCCGGATCGAAGCCTCCGAAGCAACGTGGGAGGTACACCGCACGTCCACGACCACGTGGCTGGCGGAAGCGGTCAACCTGACCCAACGGGAGGCCCGCCGGCTGGTGAAGGCAGGGCAGGGCCTCGAACGGTTCGCAGTGGTGGGCAGCGCCGCCGACGGCGGAGCCGTCCTGCCCGGTCAGGCCGAGGCGATCACCAGCGTGTTGTCCGACCTGCCGCGGGAGTTCGACGCAAACACCGTGGAAGAGGGCGCGCGCATGATGGTCGGCTTCGCCGCGAGCCACAACGCTGCCGAGCTGCGCCGGCTCACCGGCCACCTCGTCGAGGTGCTCTCCCCCGACACCGCCGATGCCCTGGAAGCCGCCCGGCTGGAACGCCGGGAACGACTCGCCCAGTCGCGCCGCTACCTCGAGTTCGCCGGTGACGGGCAGGGTTCGGTGCTGATCCGGGGCAGCCTTCCGGTGGCGTGCGCCGAGCCGCTGATCCGGATCGTGGACGCCTACGCCGACGCCGAGAAGCGCGCCGCCCTGGAGGCGCGCGACCCGCTTGCCGAGACCGTCACCCCCACGATGCGTCGGGCCGACGCGCTGCTCGCGCTGGTGCAGCACCACGCGCAGCAGGCGCTGGCCCCCGCCAGCGGCGGTGACCGGCCGCGGATCGTGGTGACGTTGTCCTACGACAAGCTCGCCAAGGCGGCGCTGGACGCCGGGCTGGTCTCCGGGCAGCTCACCGGCACGGGCGAACCGCTACCGGCGGGAGTGCTGCGCCAGCTGCTGTGCGACGCCGATGTGCTGCCCGTGGTGCTCGGCGGTCCCTCACAGCCCCTTGACGTCGGACGGGCGCAGCGGCTGGTCACCCCGGCGATCCGGGCGGCGCTGGAACTGCGTGACGGTGGCTGCGTCTTCCCCGGCTGCGACAAGCCGCCACACGCCTGCCACGCCCACCACCTCACGCCGTGGTGGGCGGGCGGCGCGACGGCGCTCGGCAACCTCGTCCTGGTGTGCCCGCACCACCACGGCATCGTCGAACCGGGCCACGACCCCACCGCGGACCGATGGCGGGTCCGCCTGCGCGACGACGGCGTCCCCGAAGTGATACCCCCGCGGCGGGCGGACGCCGCCCAGCGGCCACGACGCCACGCCCGCTTCCTGACCCCGCGGCGGGGCGCGTGACCCAAGGGTGGTGCGGACGAAGCCGCCCGTGAGCGTGGCGCAGGCAGGGGCCTGCGCGAGCAACGCTGGTCGGCGGGGGCTCACCGGGGACAGCTGCCTGCGCTCCTAGGGCGGGCCCTCCGGTGGACCCAGCGCCGGTCCGCCACCCCGTCGTGCCAGGAGACGTCCCGGGAGTTCCCGGAAACCTCACGTTGACGCGGCCGGTACCGCGTCCTCAGTCCAGCGGCTCCACAACCGCCCCCTGGTGGCTGTCCTCGAAGCTCCCGTCGCCGGCCCAGCCGCGCCGGATCAGCTCGCGCAGGACTTCGAGGTCGACGTCCTCGAGCTTGTTGAGATACAGGCACCCCTTGCCAAGGCTGTGCTTGCCGAGCCCGTCCAACAGGTCGGTGTTGCTGCCGTAGAGCGTCAGCCCGTACAGCGTCAGGGACGCCTTCCGCGGGCTGAAGCCCACCCGGCTCATCTCGCCGGACCGGCCAGTCGGGTAGGTGTAGCGGAGTCGTCCGAAGCCCACTATCGACGGGCCCCACATCGTAGGCTCCGCCCCGGTCTCCTCGGTGAAGATGTCGAGCAGCGCGAGCCCCTGGTCACGACGCCGTTCGGGCTCGACGGCGTTGAGGAACGCCATGACCGACTCGTCGGTCGGCCGGGTCTTGGTCTGGTAGGCCATGCGGCAGCGTACGTCGCGCAGCCGGCGCGTGCCTACCGTTCGACGGCGCGCCCGGGAGTCCCCCGCGGCCGTCGCGGCCGGCTGCTCAGACCACGGTCAGCTCGACGACGTGGTAGCCGGTCGCGCCGTCCGGCAGTACGCCGGCGACCTCGGCGACCTGCGGCACCCCGGACGCGTCGTACGCCCGCGCGGCGAGCCGGTGCCGACCGGGCGACGCCTGCCAGCGGAAGTACCACTGCCGCCAGTAGTCCAGCCCGACGTCCGGGCCGAGGGTTGCCTCCTGCCAGGGACCGTCGTCCACCCTGACCTCGACCCTGCCGATCCCCCGGTGGGTGGCCCACGCCACTCCCCCCACGACTACCGCGCCGCCGGTGACCTGGCCGCGGGGGGTGTCGATCCGGCACGCGGTCTTCACCGGCGCCTGCTCGGCCCAGCCGCGCACAGTCCAGTACGCCTCGTCAGCGGCGAAGGTGGTCACCTTGAGCCGGGTCAGCCACTTCGTGGCGCCGACGTAGCCGTACAGCCCCGGCGTGAGCAGCCGCGCCGGGAAGCCGTGCACCGGGTCGAGCGGCCGGCCGTCCATGGCGACAGCGATCATGGCGTCCCTGCCGTCGAGCAGGACCGCCAGCGGCGTGCTGGCGGTGAAGCCGTCGACCGAGTGGCTGAGCACCATGTCGGCCGACGGGTCCGGCCGGGCCCGCCGCAGCACCTCGGCCACCGGGACGCCCAACCAGCGGGTGGAGCCGCAGTAGGGGCCGCCCACCTCGTTGGAGACGCAGGTGAGCGTGATGTCGCGTTCGATCATCGGCAGCGCGATCAGCTCCGTCCAGCTCAGTTCGTACGGGGCGCCGACCAGGCCCTCGATGCTCAGCGTCCAGTCCTCGGGCGCCAGTTGAGGCACCACCAGCGCGGTGTCCACCCGGTAGAAGTCGGGCACCGGGGTGCGGAGCGGGGTGATCCCCGGCACCGTCGGTTCCAGGCCGGAGGGCAAGGCCGGCTGCGGATCGACGGGCGGCGGCAGCGTGATCGATTCCACGACCGTGGTCTGGCGGGAATCGATCCCCGCGGCGAACCCGGCGGCGGCGACCCCGACCGCCCCGGTGAGCAGCACCCGCCGGTCGAACCCACCCTCGGCGCGTCCGTGACGGGGCGCGGACAGCCAGGTGAGCTGACGGCGGAGCAGGAGGACGGCGACCACAGTCCCCAGCAGCCCTGGCACGACGTCGACCAGGCCGGCGGCCGGACGGGTCGCCGCGGCCAGCGAGCCCAGCGCACCCACAATCACGAAGATCGCGGTACCGACGGCCGGCCGTCGCAACGCCAGCACCCCGGCCGCCGCCGCGAGCCCAGCCACCACCGCCAGCACCCCCGCCAGGAGCACGAGCTTGTCAGCGGTGCCGAAGGTGGCCACCGCCCACTCCTTGACGGGGGCCGGCGACAGGTCGATCAGGACCGCGCCAACCGCCACCACCGGACCCGCCGCGGGGTTGATCAGCGCGGCCAGCAGTTGCGCCGCAGCTGTGCCACACGCGGCGGAGGCGATGCCGGCGATCCCGGCAGCCGTTCGGGCCATCCTTCAAGTG
>JAEZGC010000002.1 GCA_023437345.1 Actinomycetes bacterium | reverse complement strand
CCGAGGTCGGTGGCGATGGCGGTGAAGGGAATCGGCAGGTCCTCGATCCGTGCCCCGTCGAGGAAGTCGCCCATCCGGGCCAGGACGCGCTCGAGCTTGATGGCGCCGGCGCCGAACGGGCTGGCGTCCATCAGCCGCAGCACGTCGCGCGGTCCGAGGCTGACCGCCCACTCGGTGTACTCCTCGAGCTTCCCGCTGGCTTCCAGGCCGCCCACGACGGCACCCATCGAGGTGCCGGCGATCCCGGCGATCTCGAAGCCGCGCTCCTTCAGTACCTGGATCGTCCCGATGTGGGCGTACCCGCGGGCACCCCCCGAGCCCAGGACGAGGGCTACACGTCTCGGCATGAGCCCCATGATAGGGAGCCGGACGGCCCTCAGGCAGGGCGCCGGGAAGCGAGCCGGGCCGCCGGGGCCGAGCCCGTACAGTTGCTGGCATGGCCCAGCCGCCCTTCCCGCCACCGCAGCAGCCGCCGTTCCACCCCCAGGCGCCGGCGCCGCAGTGCTTCCGGCATCCCGGCCGGGTCACCTTCATCAACTGCCAGCGCTGCGGACGGCCGATCTGCCCTGAGTGCATGATCCCGGCCGCGGTCGGCTACCAGTGCCCCGAGTGTGTCGCCGAGGGTGCCCGCACCACCCGCCAGAACCAGGGCCCCTACGGCGGTACCCGGTCGCGCAACCCTGCGGTGACGTCGCTGGTGCTGATCGGCATCAACGCGGCGGTCTGGGCGGTGCTGCTGCTCACCGGCGGCAGCGCCAGCCCGTGGTTCCTGCGCCTGGGGCTGCGACCGACGGGCAGTTGCGTCCCGACCGACAACCCTGCCCAGTTCTTCCCCGGCGCCGGGCAGGACGCGTGCACCGCCCTCGGCCCGGTCGCGACCTGGATGCCGGGGGTCGCCGACGGCGCCTGGTGGCAACTGCTGACCAGCGCTTTCACCCACCTCGACATCGCCCACATCGGGTTCAACATGCTTGCGCTGTGGTTCCTCGGGCCGCAGCTCGAGCGGGTGGTGGGACGCGCCCGGTTCCTCGCGCTCTACCTGCTGTCGGCCCTTGCCGGCTCCGCGACGGTGATGTGGCTCAGCGGCGACCAGACGATCACCTTCGGCGCGTCCGGGGCCGTGTTCGGCCTGATGGGGGCACTGATCGTGCTGGTGGTGAAGGTGCGCGGCAACGTCCAGCCGATCCTGCTGTGGCTGGCCTTCAACATCGCCTACACGTTCCTCGGGCCGGGCTCGATCTCGTGGCAGGGCCACTTCGGCGGGCTGGTGGGCGGCGCCGTGGTAGCCGCGATCACCGCCTACGCCCCCAGGCCGAACCGCACCCGCACCCAGGTGCTCGCGATGGCAGGGTTCGCAGTGCTGTGCTGCGTCCTTATCGTCGCCCGGATGCTGCAGCTGTAGGTCAGCCGACGGCGGCGCGGGCCGCGACGAAGGCCGCCACGCAGGCCCGGACGTCGTCCTCGCTGTGTGCCGCGGAGAGCTGGACGCGGATCCGCGCCCTGCCGCGTGGCACGACCGGGAACGAGAACGCGATCACGTACACCCCCGACTCGGTCAGCATGTGGTCGGCGATCCGTGTGGCCAGCCGCGCCCCGTCCTCGCCCGGGAACATCACCGGCGTTATCGGGTGGCCGCCTCCGCCGAGTTGGAAGCCGGCAGCGGTCATCAGCTCGCGGAACAGGGCAGTGTTCGCGGCCAGGCGTTGCCGCGCCTGTCCCTGGCCGGCGATCAGATCGAGCGCGGCGAGCGACCCGGCGACCACCGCCGGGGCCAGCGAGTTGGAGAACAGGTAGGGACGCGAGCGCTGCCGCAACAGCTCGACCACCTCGGCCGGCCCGCTGACGTACCCGCCGGAGGCGCCGCCCAGCGCCTTGCCCAGCGTGCCGGTGTAGATGTCGACCCGGTCGGCCACCCCGAGCGCCTCGGGGGTGCCCCGCCCGTGCTCGCCGACGAACCCGACGGCGTGGGAGTCGTCGACCACGACCAGCGCGCCGTAGCGCTCGGCGAGGTCGCAGATCCCCGGCAGCGGGGCCAGCGTGCCGTCCATCGAGAACACCCCGTCGGTGACCACCAGGACGCGCCGCGCCCCCTTGGCGGCGACCAGTTGCGCCTCAAGGTCGGCGAGGTCGGCGTTGCGGTAGCGGTATCTGGCCGCCTTGCACAGCCGGATCCCGTCGATCAGCGAGGCGTGGTTCAGCTCGTCGGAAACCACGGCGTCGCGCTCGTCCAGCAACACCTCGAAGAGGCCGCCGTTGGCGTCGAAGGCCGAGGAGTACAGGATGGTCGCCTCGTTGCCGAGGAACTGCGACAGCCGCCGCTCCAGTTCGACATGCTGGCTCTGGGTGCCGCAGATGAACCTGACCGACGCCATCCCGAAGCCCCAGCGAGCCATCCCTTCCGCGGCGGCCCGGACCACCTCGGGGTGGTTGGCCAGGCCGAGGTAGTTGTTGGCGCAGAAGTTCAGAGCCGGCCCGGCAGCGGTGGAGATCCTCGCCGACTGCGGGCTGGTGAGCTCGCGCTCGGTCTTGTACAGCCCCGAACTCCTGATCTCCTCGAGGGTGGCGGCAAGCTCGGCACGGACGGCATCGGCGTACATGGGTGTCAGCGTAGACCGGGGACTGTCCCCGGGATCCGCCACCGCCACTGTGCCGTGCCTGCCAGCCACCAGCGAAAGGTCAGCCGCGCAGCTCCAGGGTGGAGCACTTGATCCCGCCGCCGCCCAGCAGCAGTTCGTGGAGGTCGACGGCGACGGGCTCGTAGCCCCGCTCGCGCAACTGCGCAGCGAAGCCGGTGGCACGCGGCGACACCAGGACGTTGTGGCCGTCGCTGGCGCTGTTCAGCCCGAACACCGCACCGTCCTCGGCGCTGACCTGGATCGCGTCCGGGAAGCGTTCGGCGAGGATGCCGAGGCTCGCCTCGTCGAAGGCGCTCGGCAGGTAGGCGATGCCGGCGGTCTGGCCGGCGCCGACCACCGGGTCGAGGATCGTCAGCGCGGTGTCGAGATGGTAGAAGTGGGGCTGGACCAGGGTCAGCGAGACAACCTCGCGGCCGAACACCTCGCCGACCTCCTGGTGGCTGTCACCGGAGGAGCGGAACCCGGTACCGGCGAGGATCACGTCGCCTGCCAGCAGGAAGTCGCCCTCCCCCTCGTTGACCTGGGTGGGGGTGACCACCTCGAAGCCGTGGGTCGCGAACCACGCGTCGAAGTGCTCGGCCTCCGGCGCCCGCTCGGCGAACCGGAACCGTGCGCCGTAGGCGATCCCGTCGAGGGTGAAGCCGCCGTTGGCGGTGTACACCATGTCCGGCAGGCCGGGCACCGGGTCGATCAGCTCCACCTGGTGGCCCAGCGCGCGGTAGGTGTCGTACAGCACCTGCCACTGCCGCAGCGCCAGCGCCGTGTCGGTGGGCCGGGCAGGTTCCATCCAGGGGTTGATCCGGTAGCTGACAGTGAAGTGCTCAGGTCGGCACATCAGGTAGCGGCGGTTGTGCCTGGTTCGGTCGGCGGCCTCGGCTCGCGGGCTCGCCAGGGCGGTCTTCGTCATGGACGGCTCCTGTGCTGCAGCTGCGGCGGACACTGTCCTGAGGCCCGTCACAGCTCGCTGTCCGCTGCCTGCTGGGGCACGCCGGGACCCATTCTGGCACGTCGGGTCAACCGGGCACTCAACTCCAGTCCAGGATCACCTTCCCGCAGCGGCCCGACCGTGCCACGTCGAAGGCCTCGGCCCAGCTGTCGGCCGGGAACCGGTGGGTGATCACCGACCGGACGGAGTCGGCCAGCGACGGCGAGGTCGACAGCATCGAGCTCATCAGGTACCAGGTCTCGAACATCTCCCGGCCGTAGATGCCCTTCAGGGTGACCATGTGGGTGATCACCTTGCCCCAGTCGATGGCGTACGGCTCACGCGGCAGCCCGAGCATCGCCACCCGGGCGCCGTGGTTGAGGTTGGCCAGCATCTCGGTGACCGCCGACGGGGCACCCGACATCTCAAGGCCGATGTCGAACCCCTCCTGCATGCCGAGGTCGCGCTGGGCGTCGGCGACCCGTTCGGAGGCGACGTTGACCACCCGGTCGGCGCCGGCCCGGCTGGCCAGTGCCAGCCGCTCGTCGCTGACATCGGTCACCACCACGTGCCGGGCGCCGGCGTGGCGGGCTATCGCAGTCGCCATCACGCCGATCGGGCCGGCGCCGGTGATCAGGACGTCCTCGCCGACCAGCGGCCATTGCAGGGCGGTGTGGGTGGCGTTGCCGAGCGGGTCGAAGATGGCGCCCAGGTCAGGGTCGACGGAGTCGGGCTGCAGCCAGATGTTGGCGGCCGGCACCACGACGTAGTCGGCGAAGGCGCCATCGGTGTTGACTCCGACGCCGACCGTGCGGATGCACAGGTGGCGCCGCCCGGCACGGCAGTTGCGGCAGCGTCCGCACACTATGTGTCCTTCGCCGGACGCACGCGCGCCGACCTCGATGCCGCGCACCTCGGCACCGGTCTCGACCACCTCGCCGTAGAACTCGTGCCCGATCACCAGCGGCGGGTGGACGGTGGCGGCCGCCCAGTCGTCCCAGGCCTGCAGGTGGAGGTCGGTGCCGCACAGCCCGGCGCGCAGCACCCGCAGCTTCACCTGGGTCGGTCCGCACTCGGGTTCGGGTAGCTCCACCAGCTCCAGACCCGGGCCGGCAGCGACTTTCGCCAGCGCCCTCATCGACACCTCCTCAGCGACCCCCATCATCGCCCAGGTCGCCCGGCACCGGGAAACCGACGCGGGCCCCGGCGAACCGGGGCCCTCGCACGATCAGGTCGTCAGCGCTGCGGCGGGGTGATGTTCCAGTCGTAGCTGCCGGCGTTGGGGTCCCGGGAGTTGTCGATGACCACGGTCTTCATCAGCTTGTCGGCGATCGTCTGGCGCTTGGCGTCCCACAGCGGGAAGAGCCAGCCGATGTAGCAGATGATCGAGTCGATGATGTGGGCGAGCTGGCGGATGATGCCGTTGCTGACCCCGATCGGCTGACCGGTGGCCTCGGACACCAGCTTGGTCTTGGCGAGGCTGCGGCCGAACGTGACACCGGTGGTGCCGCTCTTGTAGCCGAGGTAGAGCCACCAGCCGATGCCGAGCAGGGTCGACAGGCCGTTCGCGACCCCGGACCCTGCGATGTTGCCGATGATCCCGGTGACCAGGCCGATCACGATGGCCGGGGCCACGTAGTCGACCAGGCCGCCGAGGGCCCGCTTGGGCCAGTCGGCCAGCGGCGCGCCCCCGACCGTGGGGACCGCGGGCACCGGGCCGGCGGAGTAGGGCGGCGGGGCAGGCGGGTAGGCGCCCGGCTGCTGCCCGTACGGATCGGCCGGCGGGTAGCCGGGCTGCTGCTGGTACGGGTCGGACGGAGCCCCGTACGGGGCCGCCGGCGGCTGCGCGTAGGGATCGGACGGCTGGCCGTAGGGGCCGCTGGCCTGCGGGTAGGGGGTCTGGTAGCCCGCCGCCGGCGACTGGCCGTACGGGTCGGCCGGGGACGGCGAGTAGCCTCCCGTCGGCGGCAGGTTCAGGTCGGGTGCGGGAGGGCTGTAGCCACCGGGCGGGGTCTGGGGTGCCGGCGGGTAGCCGCCGGACGGTGCCTGCCCTGCGTCGTAGCCCCCCGGGCCGGCGCCCGGGTCGCTGCTGAATGGGGCCGACGAGGGCTCGTCAGCGGGCGTGGGGTCAACGGGACGCTCGGGCGGGACGGCACTGGGGTCGTCCGGATTCCTGGGCGGCCAGTTCTGGTCAGACATTGGAATTGTCTCCCTCCGGTGTTTGTAGTCGGAATCCTAGACATAGGGACGGTCAAAGCGGCAGGGGTCCCGAGGCGGCGGTCGGGCACATAATGGGCCGGTGCACGCCTCCACTGCCCCGCGGGACGGGTTCTCCGCCGCCGCGGCCCTGCGCGCGGCCGGCTGGTTCGCCGCTGCCGGGGGGTCGCTGGGGGTCGTGCACGCCCTGACCGGGTGGGGATTGCCGTGCCCGTGGCGGCTGCTCACGGGCACCCTGTGCCCGCTGTGCGGGGCCACCACGATGGCCTCCCGGCTGCTGACCGGCGACGTGGCCGGCGCGTGGGCGTCCAACCCCTTCGTGCTGGTCCTACTCTGCGTCGGCGGTCTGGCAGTGGTGGCCTGGACCGTGGAGGCGGCCGGCGGACCCCGGCTCCGCCCGCCGGCGGCACTGCGTCGGCGCGGCGTGTGGTGGACGCTGCTCGGCGCCGCGGCGCTGTCGTTCATGGCCTGGCGCAACCTGTCCGGCTGAGCCGGCGCCCGGGCGATCACCGACCCGCGGTGGCGCGCTGCAATCCCGGCAATCGGCGAATCTCTCCCTGACAAGCCGCAGGCGAGGTAACTTGTCGTTTAGCGGGTGCCCCCGACCCCGAGGAGGTCAGCGATGATCGAAGGCGCTTTCGGACACGCGAGCCGGAGCCTTCAGTTGCTGCTCGAGGCGTACGCCGGTGCGCGCCTGCCCGACTGGCCGGTGTTCGCGGGGAGCCTGCGCCTGATCAGGCTGCCCGTCGGTGAGGTGCTGTACCGGGCCGGCGAGGTCCACCCCTACATCTACCTCGTCCACTCAGGCCTCGCCCGTGCCCAGGCGACCACCGCCAACGGCCACACCTCGACGGTGTTCTTCTCCGAGGAGGGCGACATAGTCGCCTCCATGACGTCGCTGTCCCCCAGGTCGGTCCGCCGGATCTACGAACGCGGGCTGCACCCGCGCGCCGAGGACCTCGAGGTGGCGGTCGCGGGGGCGTCCCTGCACACCATCAGCGCCGTCGAGCCCACCACCTTGCTGCGGGCTGACTTCCGGATCGTTGAACGGCTCGCCCAGGAGCACCACTCATGGGCGACCATGATGGCCGCCATCTCCACCGTCTACGCGATGACGCAGCAGGCTGACGCCATCTGGTCCCGCGACACCCCTGAGGAGCGTTACCGCAGCATGCTGCGGGACCGCCCCAACCTGGTCTCACGGCTCACCCAGCGCGACCTGGCCGGCTTCCTTAACGTCACCGAGACGACCATGTCGCGGATCGCGAAGCGGGTCAGGTCAATCTCCGACGACGCCACGCCGGCCGAGCCCGACGACTGGCACGCCACAATGGCACGGTGACCCAGAGCGAATCGGACGCCCTGTATGACCGGGTGGGCGGCCACCCCACCTTCGTCAGGCTGGTGGACGCCTTCTACGACGGCGTCGCCGGCGATCCGGAGCTGCGCGCGCTGTACCCCGAGGAGGACCTGACGGCGGCCAACGTCCGGCTGCGGATGTTCCTCGAGCAGTACTGGGGCGGTCCCCACACCTATTCCGAGCAGCGCGGCCACCCGCGGCTGCGGATCCGGCATGCCCCGTTCGCCGTCACACCGACCCAGCGGGACCGCTGGCTGCACCACATGAACGGCGCACTGGACAGCCTCGGGCTGCCCGAGGCCGAGTTGGCCGAGTTCCGCGAGTACGTAACCCGGGCTGCCGCGTTCATGGTGAACGCCTTCGACTAGCGACCGGCGCTAACCCGCAGGGCTGGCTGACGGCTCGGCCGCCCCGCCGGCCGTCGGTGCTGGGGCGGCGGCATCCTCGGTCGGCGCCGCGGTCGGGGACGGGACGGGCTCGGTGGGCTCGACGCTGGGGGTCGGCTCCGTGGTGGGCGTGGGTTCCGGGGTCGGCTCCGGGGTTGGAGTCGGGCTGGTGCTGGGTGCCGGCGTGGTCGGCTGCTCGGTGGGCTCGGGCGCAGGGCTCGGGGCGGGCCGGGGTCGGGTCACCTGGCCCACCGTGGTTCCCGAGCCGCCGTCCAGCGACCGGCCGAGCGCCAGTTCCAGCCCGGTGATAGCCACGAAGGCGAGCGCGAAGATCGCTGCGGCACCGACCAGCACGCGCCGGCCCACCGCCCGCCAGGTGCGCGACCGCTCCCGGGAGCCGCGCAGCGGGCCGCTCGGCACCGGCCCCATGGTGCCGGGGTCGTGGTGCTCCACGACAAGGTTGATGCCGTCGCCTGGGTCCACCCCGGCTGACGGGTCGGCGCCGCGAACCCGTTGCCAGCCCCGCTTCACGACGGTGCCGACGCGCCGGCCGGTCCGGTCGAGGCCTGCTGTGTACAAGGTGCCGGCCACCGCGCCGATGACGCTGGCCAGGGCGGCTCCGATGATGGTGCCGGCGGTTCCGAGGGTGGAGCCGAGGAAGGCGGCGGTGGCGGCGGCGAGGGAACTGCCGAGCAACTGGGGGACCGAGAACTCGACCTTCACCGGTCGCCTCGCGTCGGGTTCCTCCGCGCTGCGCGGTTTCGTCGTGTCTTCCATACCTGCTCCGGACGCCGAGCCTAGCCGACCTGCCAAAACCGGTCGTGGCCGGTCAGGGCAGCACGCCGACCTGTTCGGCGATCAGCCGGGCGATCTGCCGGGAGGCGTCGGGCCGCGCCAGCCGGTGGCTGGCCTGCGCCACCGCGGCTCTCGCCGCCGGGTCGGCCACCCAATGCCTCAAGACGGCGCGGGCGTCGGCGGCGCGCGGCGCCCACCCCCCCGCACCGCCCGCCCCCCCGTAATCGAAGTTTCCGTCCTCCTGCCCCCGCCGGCGG
>JAEZGC010000329.1 GCA_023437345.1 Actinomycetes bacterium | reverse complement strand
ACGCGGCGTCGTCCACCCCGAAGGTGACGGTCAGCGCCGCCGCCAGGCCCAGCAGCGGGGTGAGGACGGCGGCGCGGTCGAGGTGGACGTCCAGCACCATGGGGCAGGTCGCCGCGACCCGGGCGAGCCGGGCCACCAGCCCGGGGCGGAACTCAAGGCTGCCCTGCCGGAAGGCAGCCTCGAGGAACAGGTCGTCGCGCGGGTCGAACGGGGCCTGCAGCCTGACCAGGGCGACGTCGGCGTCCTCGGGCCGGGCGACGGTGACGCCGACTGCGGCGAGCGGCTCGGGCGCGATCCCTTCGGCGTAGATGCGCCGGCCGGGCGGCAGCGGCAGCGCGCCGGTGTTGACCAGCAGCACTGTCGAGCGGGACTGTGTCCGGCGGCCGAGGGCGATGTCCCGCGGCAGGCCGGCGAGCCGGGCTGCCGCGGCCTCGTTCACGTAGGGGTTGTCGAAGAGGCCGAGGGCGAACTTCACCTCCAGCAGCCGGCGCGCGGAGTCGTCCACGCGGGCCTGGGCCACCCGCCCGGAAGCCACCAGGTCGACCAGCAGGTCGGTGCACTCCTCGCCGCCGAACTGGTCGACACCGGCTTCGAGCAGCCGGACCAGCCGACCCGGCCGGTCGAGGTGCTCGACCCCCCACGCCCGTGCGGGGAGCACCTGGTCGCCGACCTGGTTGTCGCTGACCAGTTCCCAGTCCGAGAGGATCACGCCGTCGTAGCCCAGCTCCTCGCGGAGCAGCCGGGTGAGGATCTGGCGGTTGAAGCCGAACCCCACCTCCTCGACCGGCTCGCCGCCGCGCACCAGCCCGACCGGCCTGCCGTAGTACGGCATGATCGCCGAGGTACCGTTCGCGATGGCGGCGCGGAACGGGAGCAGGTGCGAGTCGAAGCGCCCTCCCGGGTACACCTGGTCGCGTCCGTAGGGGAAGTGGGCGTCCTCGCCGTCGGCCTGCGGCCCGCCGCCGGGGAAGTGCTTTGTCGTGGCGGCGACCGACCCGGGGCCGAGCGCGTCGCCCTGCAGCCCCTGCAGGTACGCAGCGACCAGGTCGGCGACCAGCTGCGGGTCGCTGCCGAAGGTCTCCTGCTGGCGGCCCCAGCGAGGTTCGGTGGCCAGGTCGGCAGTGGGGCCGAGCGCGGCACGGATCCCCACCGCCCGGTAGTCACGTCGGACCACGTCGGCGAACTCGCGGACCAGGCCGGGGTCGCCCAGTGCGCCGAACCCGGGGCCCGAGGGCCAGCTGGAGAAGAACCCGGTCCGCCAGGTGGTGCCCGCGTTGGTGTCGGCGCCGTGACGCGGGTCGGTCGAGATGGTCACCGGGATGCCGTGCGGGGTCTGCTCGGCCAGCTGCTGCAACGCGTTCGCCCAGCGTGCCGCGCTGGCGGCATCGGCAAGGTGGTGGACGTTGAAGTGGTTCAGGTACCGCTCCAGGATCACCTCCCGCGTGCCCGACTTCGCGATCCGGCCGGGCCCGGCGAGCAGACTGCCGCCCGGCCCGGCCTCGAGCACGGTGTGGAACAGCAGTCCCACCTTCTCGGGCAGGCTGAGCCGGCCGAGCAGGTCGCGGGCCCGGTCGGCCGGCGGCAGCCGCGGGTCCTCGAACCTGTCCAGCCGCCGGTTCCGGTTCAGGTCGCGGTACTGCGTCCCGTCAGGTGCGGTGACCCGGGTCGGTTCCATGCTCAGGCCCCGAACACCTCCGGGGCGATCACCGGGCGCACCCGTCGGGCCACTTCACCCCGTGTGAAGTAGCGGCGCAGGATGTCGTCACCCAGTACGTTGCCGAGCGCGCCCATGATCATCGCCTGGTCGAGGGAGAGGTACCGGCGCGCCACCTGGCCGGATCGGACAGCGACGGCGTCGAAGAATCCGCCGCGGCCGTAGCAGTCGAAGTTCCGCTGCAACTTGAGCAGGTTGCGCAGTGCCTCACCCGGCCGGTGCATCATCGCCAGGAAGGCGGCGTGCGGGGTGACGGCGCCGTCGCCGTAGCTGGTCGGCGGGTTGTCCCAGTGGTAGTCGGTGCGTTCGACGTCGGAGAAGTAGCCCTCGGGGTTCAGGCCGAGCGCGTCCACCCCCCACTCGGAGTAGCCGCCGGCGGGGTGGGAAGCTGGCGAGAAGCCCCAGTAGCCGTACCTGGCGTCCCGCAGGCCGTGGTGGATCTGGGCGTCGACGTGGCGGGGGTGGTTGCGTCCCCACGACTTCGGCGCCCAGACCTCCTCCGGCACGAACACGTCAGGCATCAGTTCCTCGAACATGCTGCCGCCCCAGCCGGGCACCACCTTGAGCCCGCCGTAGCTGTGGGTGCCTTCGAAGACGTCCACGCCCAGGTAGGTGCGCCAGGTGCCTTCCGGCGGCATTTCCGGCCAGGTCCAGTCCGGCGGGAAGGTGCGCCAGCTCTGGTAGTACGACGAGCCGGGCACCTGCCCCTTAGCGATGCCGAGGTAGGTGGTGATCCGGGTTTCGGACACGACGGTGTCGTAGTGGTGGTCGCGGGTGTACCAGACGGGTGTCCCGGCGCCGATCAGGTCGCGCGCAATGGTGGGCGGCGGACTGTTCAGCGCGGTCGGCTCGACGAGGTAGAAGCCGCCGTAGTTGAGGTACGCCCGGTCGAAGGTCGGGTCGGCGAAGACGTCGAACCGCATCCTTGCGAACATCTCGCCGGCCTGGTCGGAGTTGGCGCGGTCGCCGTTGCGGACGCAGAGCAGCGCGGCGCCGAGCCAGGCGGCGTCGATGCTGGAGACGAACGGCACCACGGGGTCGCCGTTCTCCGGCCAGGCGTGGATCACCGAGCCGTCGCGGGGGTCGTACCAGTTGAAGTACATCCCGCTGGCGGTGTGGTGCTCCATCCCCTCGAGGGTGGCGAGACTGCGCCGGATCCGGGCTGAACACTCCTTGCGGGAGATGATGCCCAGGTCCCGCGCCACCAGCGCGCTCCACAGGTAGCCGCCGAGGTTGGTCGGCGAGGTGTAGACCGAGCGGCCGCGCAGGTTGCCGGGGATGTTGTCGGCGACCAGCCCGGTTCCGGGGTCGGCCATCGCGACCAGCGACCGCCAGGTGTCGCGGGCCCACCGCATCACGCGGGTGCGCTGGCCCCGCGGCAGGGCGGGCCGCTTGCGGGGTTTGGCCTCCGCGGTCAACGGGGGCAGGGTGGCGGTGGCCGCCAGGGCGGCGCCGCCGACCAGCACGCTGCGCCGCGAGATTGCTGACTGGGTCATGGGGTTTGACCTCCTGTCGGGGTGTCCGGGGGGACACCGGGGGGGTGGGGTGGTCAGGGGTGGCCAGGCCGTCGGGCGGGGGGGG
>JAEZGC010000311.1 GCA_023437345.1 Actinomycetes bacterium | reverse complement strand
GCTGACCACGGTGAGGTCGCCCACCACGCTGCGCCGCGGCCAGGTCAGCGGGCCCGGCAGCGGCTGCGCGGCGTGCAGGACGCGGGACTTCTGGCGGCCGAGGCTGGCGCGCACCTCGCCGAAGCTGGCGGCCAGCACGTCGTTCATGCCGCGGTTGAGGTGCTTCTCCCTCCCGCCGGCCAGGAACCTGACGTCTGGCCGGCCGTACGCCGCGACCCGCTGGGCGTAGTCCTCCAGCTGGCCGAGGCTCTTCGGTAGCCGGGCCAGGACGAGCCGGACGCCGGCGAAGGCAGCCTCGTCCAGCGTGTCGAGTCCGGGCTGCGGCAGCAGCGCCTCGTCGCGCAGATCATCACACCACGCGCGGACCTGGTGGCCGTCAGCCGCCAGCCGGCCGGCGAGCGCCGGGTCGTCCAGCACCACGACGGGGGAGCCGGCGGCCCCGGCGAGGCCGGGCGCCGCCTCGTCCGTCAGCAGCGCAGAGACCGGATCAAGCCTCACTGGTCAGCTGTCCGCGCTGCTTGAGGTCGGCGATGATCCGGGCGTGGAACTCCTCGTCGATGCGGTACTTGGCGCGGTAGATCAGGTAGCTGACCACGACCAGCACCAGGGGCAGCGCCAGCATAACCAGCTTCATCAGGAACAGGCCCTGCTCGTCGACGTCGCCGAACTTCTCGGCCTCGTTGATGCCGGACACGATGGCGGTCACCCCGACGATCGCGGCGGCAACCGCCGCGCCGACCTTGTTGATGAACGGCTGCAGGGCGAAGGTGACCGCCACGTTGCGCCGGCCGAGCTTCCAGTGGCCGTAGTCGATGGTGTCGGTGATGAACACGAGCATGAGCAGCACCACGTAGCTCTGGCCGATGAACAGCAGCAGGCCCGCGATGCCGATCGGGATCATGTTCATCGGGGAGAAGAAGAACACCGCGTAGCCGACCACGATCATGACTATCGCCGCGGTGAACAGGGTCGCCCGCTTGAACCTGCGGCGCAGCAGCGGGAAGGAGAGGAAGCCGACCACCTGCGCGACCCCGAGGACGGCCCCGAACAGGGTGTACATCCCCTCGTCGCCGTAGGCGTACTTGAAGAAGTACACCCCGAAGCTTGTCGTGGTGATGTAGCCCGTCATGAATAGGACCATCGCTATCGCCGTCCAGAGCAGCTGGTCGTTCTTCACCACCACGCCGGCCACCTGGCGCAGCGTGGTGCGCTCCTGCTCGATGGCCAGCCGGGGTTCCTTCACCCCGAACAGGGTGACGGCCTGGCCCGCGAGCATGACCACGACGAGGATGACGGCGAGCACCGTCCAGCCCGACACCTTGCCGAACGCAGTGGTGAGCGCGCCCTGGGAGCCGACCAGCGGCACCACGGCCACCACCACGGAGAACAGCCCGATGGTGGCGAAGATCTTGGCGACGGCGCCGATCCGCTCGCGTGACTTCTGGTCGACGGTCAGCGCCGGAAGCATCGACCAGTACGGGATGTCGTAGGCAGTCCACGACAGCCCCCACAGCAGGTACACCACGGAGAACGCGATCACCCACGGCGCGCCGCGCAGGCCAAGGTCGGTGAACATCAGGACGGTGAACCCTGCCGAGGCCACGGCGCCGGCGGCGATCCACGGCTTGTAGTGGCCCCACCGGGTACGGGTGTTGTCGACTATGGAGCCCATCACGATGTCCATCACCGCGTCGAACAGCCGGGCCAGCAGGACGAGGACTGACACCCAGCCGAGTTCCCAGTTGGTCAGCTCCAGGCCCTCGGTGAGGAAGACCAGAAAGTACATCGAGACCAGCGTGTAGACCATGTCGCGGCCCAGCGTGCCGACCCCGAAGGTCCACTTGTTGCGGCGCTCCAGGCGAGCCGGTGAGACGGCGGCGGGGTCCCCCGGGCCGGCGGCGGTGTCGGCGGGCGTGTGGGTCATGGCCGAAAGCTACTCCGGCTCGCTCGTGTCACCAACCTCCAGCACCGGCTCGCCGACCATCGTGTCGGCGCCGGACTCGGGCCGGAACCGGTTGTCGGGGTAGGTGCGGCCGTCCACCCAGCGCCGGTAGGCGGCGTCGGTGACGCCACGGTTGGCGATGATGTCGGCATAGAACCTGCCGGACTCGCGCACGGTCCGGCGCTGGGTCGGGTAGTCAAGCTCGACCAGGCCGAAGCGAGGTTCCTCGCCCTCAGCCCACTCGAAGTTGTCGGTGAAGCACCAGTGGTAGTAGCGCTCGATGGGCAGGCCCGAGCCGGCGATCTCCTTCAGGTGCTCGTACAGGTAGCGGGGCCGGAAGGCGTCCCTGGCGTCGGCGGTGCCGTTCTCGGTGATCCAGATCGGGCCGGGATAGCGATCGTGCACCCACCGGGCGACAGCGGCCAGGCCGGCGGGGTGGACCTCCCAGCCGAGGTCGTTGACAGACACGTCGGCGGCCACCCCGTCCCGCAGCCGGGTCACCGAACTGCGGGTGTAGTAGTTGATCCCCTGGAAGTCGTAGTACCGGCCCGGCTCGATGCCACGGGGCTGGACGAAGGGCGCCAGGAAGCGTCCGACGCTGAACGCCCTGGTCAGGGCGGACTGAAACAGGTACCGCCCGGCTGCGGCGCTGACCTGGTCGACCGGGTGCCAGCGGCGCTTGGGGGCGAACACCCGCAGGTGGTTGGCGACCCCGACCCTGGCGTGCGGGAAGCCGCCGTGGATGGTCAGGTAGGTGCGGATGTGGGCGGCCGCCATGACCTGCATCACCTGCTGGGCACGGCGGACCGACCCGGTCACCCCGGGCGGCCAGTCGCCGTCCAGCCACCCCTTGGTGGCGTACACGTTGGGTTCGTTGATGGTCACCCAGTCGTCGACCAGATCACCCAGGTCGGTGAGCACCCGGTCGGTGTACCGCTGGAACACGGTCAGCGCGCTGTCGTGCTCCCAGCTGCCGACCGCCTCGAACCAGCCGGGGTTGTTGAAGTGGTGCAGGGTCACCAGCGGGGTGATGCCGGCGGCGCGCAGCGCCGTGAGCTCGTCGCGGTAGTGCGCGATCGCGACCGGGTCGAACTGCCCCGGCGACGGCTCGATCCTTGCCCACTCCAGCCCCATCCGGTAGTGCCGGATGCCGAGCTCTGACAGCAGGGCGATGTCCTGGTCGACCCGGTTCCAGTGGTCGGCCGCCCGGCGCGGGCCGGTGCCGTCCTTGATCCGTCCGGGCTGGTCGGCCCAGCGGTGCCAGTTGGTGTCGGCGTCGCCGCCCTCGATCTGGGTGGCGGCGGTGGCCACGCCGAGGGCGAGTCCCGGCAGGGTGAACCCGGGCGGCTGGGGCTGGGACAGTGTGGGGTCGGACATCGACGGCCTCCTCTGTTCCCACGTCACCACTGCCGGCGGCGGGTGTCAACGCGGCCTGCCGGTCGGGGAGTGCTTCACGCTCTCCTTCTCGGCCGACCGCT
>JAEZGC010000236.1 GCA_023437345.1 Actinomycetes bacterium | reverse complement strand
GGCCCGGGTTCCGGTCGAGCACCAGCGTGCCGGGGTAGGCGGCGCCGCTGTGGACCACAAGGATCCGCCGGTCGGCCGGACCCTCGAGGGCGGCCTCGATAGCGGCCGCCTGATCGGCAAGGGTCACCGTCGCCCCGGCGTCGTCCAGAGACAGCCCTGGCAGGGTGAGCGCGACCACATCGAAGCCCTCGTCGCGCAGGGCGGGCGCTACCTCGTCCCACGCCCACTCCCCCAGCCAGAACCCGGGCACCAGCACAATGCGAGTCGTCATGGCGACCACGCTAGGCGATGCCACCGACAGTGTGCGATGCGCCTCCTTACCGACCCCGCAGGGGTGTACCGCCGCGCTCCCGGCGTGCCGGGCCGATGTCAGGGTCGGGGATGGCCGACCACGCCACCCGCAACCTCGGCTGCCGCCCTGTTACGGCTCGTCCAGAACCCCGACTGACCGAGTGCCGTCCTGGCCGGCCGCTGCCCGGCAGTCGTCGCCGCGCTGCGGGCCACCGAGGACGGCGCTGACGTAGCAGACGTCCAGCACCCCGGCCGTGAACGGCCACACTCCCCAGGCGAGGGCAGCCTTGCCGCCGGGGCGCCGGCGGGCGAGGAGACCACTGATCAGGAAGCCGGTCCCTGCGGCAGCGCGGAAGGCTCTGCCGGCAGGGCTGTTGATCCACTGGCCGAAGGCCGATCTGTTGAATGAGTCGGCGATGTCACTCACTCGGGCATCGTAGGCGCCTCCGCTGGGCACCGCCATGGCTGTTGGGCCCTCCGTCGCCCAGCCGTGACGACGTCAGCCGGGCTGACCGAGCAGGGTGCGCAGCGTCCGAGCGTTTCGGACCGCATTCCCGCCGCCGTCGTTGTTGAAGTAGGCGTACACGTCGCGTCCCTGCGCCTGCCACTCGCGGACGCGGTCAGCCCACCAGGCCAGGTCGGCGTCGGAGTAGGAGCCGCCGTACAGCGAGTTGTGGTCCGGGCCGTGCAGCCGCAGGTACACCGCCGGCGCCGTCGCCCGCAGCACACACGGAAGGTTCGCTCCCGACATCACGACGTAGGCGGCGCGACGCCGTTCCAGCAGCGCGAACACGTCCTCGTGGACCCACGAGTCGTGCCGGAACTCGACCGCCGCGGGCAGCCACCACGGGAGCTTGCCGAGGAAGAAGTCCAGCCGGGCGTCGTCTCGTTCCATCCCCGGCGGCAGCTGGACCAGCAGCATCCCGCGCTTGTCGTACAGCCGGTGCCAGGCCGCGGTCATCCGGTCCAGCCAGTACTCCGGCGCGTACAGCCGGCGGGCGTGGGTGAGCGCCCGCGGCGCCTTCACCGACATCCGGAACCCGGCGGGGAGCCGGCGCTGCCACGAGGTGAACGAGGCGTCGCGCGGCCACCGGTAGAAGCTGGCGTTGAGCTCGACAGTGTCGAACTCGGCGACATAACGGGCGAGTCGGTCGGCGGGAGCGCAGCCGTGGTAGAGCACGTCCTGCCAGTGGTCGTACGACCACCCCGAGGTACCGATCCAGGCTCCCACCCCCTCCACGGTACGTCAGGGACGCGGCCCGACTGGCCCGCCGAGGCTTACGCCGTCGGGCCGGGCGCGCACCTGGCGTAGCCGGGTTCGGTGAGCCGTGGCGCGGGCCGGGTACTGACGACCGCAGGGACGGCACGACCGTCCGCCACGTTGCGAGGAGGAGACATGACGAGCTACCCGAGCGATCAGCACGGCCAGGACTCGGACGCACCGGACCCGCGGCTCAGCACCGATCCCGACCCGGATCCCGACCTCAGCCCCGTCCCCGACCCCGCGCCCGGCCGAGGTGAGGCCGAGAAGCACCCGGACCCCGAGCCGGGCAGCGACGGCACCGAATCGGCCTAGTCGCTCCTGACGGCTATCGCTCTGCGCGCCGCTCTGGCCGGTTCCGCCAGGCGTGCCACGCACCGGTCGCCCACAGCGCCCACACCACCAGCACCGGCTGGAAGAAGAGCCGCCCGAACCGGGCAGCGTCGGTGTTGAGGCCGAACGCGTCGATGCGATCGGCCCACTGCGCGATGTTCCCGGGAAAGATCGCGACGAAGAACGCGGCAGCGGCCCATCCCACGGCCGGGCGCAGCCGTCGCGGGGCGAGCACGAGAGCCGCCCCCAGGGCGACCTCGACCACCCCCGAGGCGACCACCACGAAGTCGGGATCGAGCGGGAGCCACCGCGGAACTTGCGCCCGGAACTCCTCCCGGGCAACCGTCAGGTGGCCGACCCCGGCAGAGCCGAGCGCTCCCCCCAGCAGCACCCGTGCGACGGTGCGCACCGGGTGGTCGTGACGAGCGGACTCGGCCGGCAGCTGTGGCATGTGTCGGATTATGCCCCAGGGGTAAGCCTTCGAAACGAGGACGGGCGCCGCCCCGTCCCGGCGCGCCCGCACCACGAGAGGCCACGATGCCCCGACAGACAGCTTCGACCCCGGTGAAGGTGCTGGTCGTCGTCACCTACCTGGTGATGATCGCGACCAATGCCCTGGCCAATGCGCTCCCGATCAACGGCCGCACCACCGGCGAGATCTCCGACAGCTACCAGAACCTGTTCGCCCCCGCCGGGCTCACCTTCTCGATCTGGGGCGTCATCTACCTGCTCCTCGCCGGTCACGTGCTCTACCAGCTCGGCCTGTTCCACGGCCAAGCCGCCGCGCGCAGTCCTGCGATGCTGCAACGGGTCGGCCTGCTGTTCTCGGCGTCCTCGCTGGTCAACGCCGCCTGGATCGTCACCTGGCACTACGACCTGATCGGAGTCTCGGTGCTCCTGCTGGTCACCCTGCTCGTCCTGCTGATCCTGATCACCAGGCTCACCCGGCGGGCCTCCCTCTCCGCCCGCGAACAGGTCCTCGTGCGGCTGCCCTTCAGCGTCTACTTCGGCTGGCTCACCGTCGCCACGATCGCCAACATCACAGTCTGGCTGGTCAGCATCGGGTGGGACGGGTTCGGGATCCCCGAGCCGACCTGGGCGGTGGTCATCCTCGCCGTGGGTTCGCTGATCGGCGCCGGGGTGATCCTCCACGACCGTGATCTGGCCTACGGACTGGTCCTGGTGTGGGCCTACCTCGGGATCTGGATCAAGCACACCGGCCCGGAGGGCTTCGGCGGGCAGTACCCGATTGTCAGCACCACCGCCCTGCTCGGGATCGCCGTCGTCCTGATCGCCGGCGCTGTTGCCGCACTGCGGCTGAGGAAGCGCACGTCGGCGGTCGCGGCGTGATCCCTGACGGCGGGTGTCGGTGCACCGGCGTAGCGTGACCGCATGGCTATCGCACGCAACCCCACAGTGGTGATCGACTGCCCGGACGCGGCCGCGCTCGCCCGGTTCTACGCCACCATGCTGGACTGGCAGGTGGACGCCGACGACGGCTGGGTGGAGGTCACCGCCGAGGACGGGCGGTGCATCGCTTTCCAGCAGGTCGAGCAGTACCGGGCACCTGAGTGGCCGGGCCAGGAGCACCCCCAGCAGCTGCACCTCGACGTGGTGGTGGACGATCTTGACGTCGCCGAGTCTGCGGTCGTCGAACTCGGCGCGACCCGGGCGGCCCACCAGCCGGGCACCACGTTCCGGGTGTTCCTCGACCCCGCCGGGCACCCGTTCTGCCTCTGCAAGAGCTGACCGTCAGCGGCCCGGCGACGTCAAGGCGGCAGCGGCGCCGCGCCTAGGATGACGGCCATGACCGACATCGAGTCCCGGCTGCGCGCTGCGGTGCTGGCAGGCATGCCCGCCGCCGTGTCAGACCTCGCAGACCTCGTCCGGATCCCGTCCGTGGCGTTCCCGGGCTTCCCGGTCGCCGAGGTGCAGCGCAGCGCCACGGCGGTGGCTGCCCTCCTCGAGGAGACCGGCGTCTTCGACCAGGTGGCGGTCCGGACGGCCACCGTCCCCGACACCGGCGAGACCGGGATGCCGGCGGTGCTCGCAACCCGGGCGGCGCGGCCCGGTCTTCCCACCGTGCTGCTGTACGCCCACCACGACGTGCAGCCGGTCGGCGAGGAGCGGCTGTGGGACACCCCGCCGTTCGAACTCACCGAACGCGACGGCCGGCTGTACGGCAGGGGCTCCTCCGACGACAAGGGCGGGGTGGTCGCCCACGTCGCCGCCCTTCGCGCCGTCCGCGATGTCCTGGGCGACGACCTCGGAGTCGGGCTGGCCGTGTTCATCGAGGGCGAGGAGGAGGCCGGCTCACGCTCTTTCGCCCAGTTCCTCCACGACAACCGCCAGGCGCTGGCCGCCGACCTGATAGTGGTTGCGGACTCGGCCAACTGGGACGCGCAGACGCCGGGCCTGACTGTCTCGCTGCGCGGCAACACCCGGTTCACCCTCACCGTCAGGACGCTGGTGCATGCCTCCCACTCGGGGATCTACGGCGGTGCCGTCCCCGACGCGATGATGGCGATGATCACCCTGCTGGCCACCTTGTGGGCGGAGTCGGGCGGGGTCGCCGTCGAGGGCCTGGCCACCCACCAGGCCGCCACCCCGCCGTACCAGGAGGATGAGCTGCGGCGCGATACCGGGCTGCTGCCGGGTGTCAGCCCGGTCGGCAGCGGGGAGTTCCTCAGCCGGCTGTGGCACCAGCCCGCCATCACCGTGACCGGCATCGATGCGCCGAGCGTGGCCAACGCGTCGAACACGATCCTGCCCGAGGTGTCGGTGGTGATCAGCGCGCGGGTGGCCCCCGGGCAGAGCGGGGCCGACGCCTACCGGGCTATCGAAACCCACCTGCGCGCCCATGCCCCGTTCGGGGCGGAACTCGGCTTCACCGACATCGACCACGGCGACGGCTTCCTCGCCGACACCTCAGGGTGGGCGGTGCAGCTCGGTAAGCAGGCGCTGGCCGACGGGTACGGCGTCGAGCCAGTGGAGCTGGGGGTGGGCGGATCGATCCCGTTCATCGCCGACCTTGCCCGGGTGTTCCCCCGGGCCGCCATCCTGGTCACCGCCGTCGGCGACCCGGCGTCCCGGCCGCACACCCCCAACGAGTCGCAGAGCCTCGCGGCGCTCCGCGGTGCCACGCTGGCCGAGGCGCTGCTGCTCGCCCGGCTCAACGCTGCAGGGTTGGAGAGTGTCGGCAGCTGACGACCTCAAGCAAGCCCGCACCGACGGCGACTGCGCTAACGTGACCGGCATGCGCGCTGGTCTCGGGCAGGGCAGGATTGTGGGTGCCACGCTGGTGGCGACGCTGGCCCTGGCGGGCTGCGCCACGCCAGCCGTCCCCGGCCAGAGCCCCGATCCCGGGCCGGCTGCGGACCGGCCACCGCTGGCCGCCGACCTGGCCGGTGGGGTACCGGTCAGCCTGGGCGGTGAGGGACACTGGGCGATTCACGGCACGCGTGCCTTCACGGCCACCCAGACCGGCCTCAACGCCCTCGACCTCATCACCGGCGCGACGGCCTGGCAGGCCTCCTTCCCGGACGGCAGCCGCGCCTGGGACGCGCAGCCGACCGTCGGCGTCACCGCGGACGGCGGCACCGTCCACGGGCTGCGCACGGTGGAGGGCTCCGACGGCGCACGGCTCGAACTGCTCAGCGTCGACGCAGCCACCGGGGAGATCAGCGACACCCGGCTGGTGGGCGACGCAGCCGACCAGTGGCTGGTCGACCTGCCGCCCCGGATCCTCGCCGCCGACGCCTCGAGCCTCGTCCTGAGCGACAACCCCGAATCCGGCTACCAGGTGGGGGTCGTCCGGCTGCCGTCCGGTGACCTGGCCTGGCGCGACGCCGACCAGGCAATCGCCGCCGACTCATCGGTCCTGACCCGATCGGGGTCACGGGACCGGCTCACCGGCGCCCCGCTGTGGCAGGCGACGTTCCAGCTCGGCCCCCTGGTCGGTCGGGCCCCGAACACCGTGGTCGTCGAGGACGGGGACGCCGGCCGTGTGGTGTGGCTGGACGCGGCAACCGGCCGGGAGCGGGCGTCTGTCGACGCGGAGCCCCGCAGCTGTGTCGCGGCGGCGCGCGTCGTGGCCTGCCAGGGCGCAGG
>JAEZGC010000226.1 GCA_023437345.1 Actinomycetes bacterium | reverse complement strand
CGGTACGGCGCGCTCTTCCTGGACGCCGGGCGCCGGCTGGTGCTCGCCGTGCGCGAGGACCACACCCGCGGCTCAGAGCCTGAGACGACGGTTGTCGCCCTCGACCTTGACGACCCGAACTCCGACGGCGGCCGGGTGCTGGCGCGCGGTGCCGACTTCTACGCCCACCCCGTGCTGTCGGGCGACGGCCGGCTGGCGTGGGTGGAGTGGGACCATCCCGACATGCCCTGGGATTCCACCCGGCTGGTGGTCGCCCCGCTGGACGACCCGTCCGCGACACGACTGGTCGGTGGCGGGGCCGGCGTCTCGGCGGTGTACCCGGCCTGGTCCGCCGACGGCTCGCTGGTCTTCCTGGCCGACCCGGGCGGCTTCTGGAACTTCCACAGCTTCGACGGCGCAGCGACCCGGTTGCTGTACGACGCCCCGGCCGACTTCTGCGGCGCGCCGTGGACGCTCGGGCCTGCCCCGTACTGCGTCATCGACGAGGCACGGATCGGCTGCAGCGTGCTGGTGCACGGCTTCGCCTCGCTGGGCATCCTGCACCACCGCCCGGGCGAGCCGGGACGACTCGACCTTGTCGAGTCCGAAGCGGTGTCCGCGCTGGTCAGCGGGTCGGGCAGCCGCGCACTGGCGCTGCTGGGCTACCCCGATCGACCGGCAGCCCTCGTGGAGGTCGACTGGGACACCCGCGACCTGGCGGTGGTGAAGACGTCCTCGGACCGCGTCCTCGACCCCGGCCTGGTGTCGCGCGCCGAACCGTTCAGCTGGCAGGGGCCCCAGGGCGAGGTGCATGCCTGGTACTACCCGCCGACCAACCCGGGCTTCACCGCACCGGAGGGCGAGGTGCCGCCGGTGCAGGTGTGGAGCCACGGCGGTCCGACCGGGTTCTCCGGTCCGGAGTACCGGCTCGCCACCCAGTTCTGGACCTCCCGCGGGATCGGTATCCTCGACGTCAACTACGGCGGCTCGGCCGGGTACGGCAGGGCGTACCGGGGACGGCTGAATGGCAACTGGGGCGTCGTCGACGTGCGCGACTGCGTGGAGGGCGCGCTCGCCCTGGTCGGTCAGGGCCGGGCGGACCGCGCCAGGCTGTCGATCCGGGGCGGCTCGGCCGGGGGGTTCACCACGCTGGCGGCGCTGACCTTCGCGGACGTGTTCGCCGCCGGGATCAGCCTGTACGGGATCGGCGACCTCGAGGCGCTGGCCACCGACACCCACAAGTTCGAGTCTCGCTACCTCGACCGGCTGGTCGCGCCGTACCCGGCCGGGCGCGCGGTGTACCTGGAGCGCTCCCCCATCCACCACCTCGACAGGTTGTCCTGCCCGATGCTCGTCCTGCAGGGCGGCCAGGACAAGGTGGTGCCGCCCGGCCAGGCCGAACGCGTGGTAGAGGCAGTGCGGGCGCGGGGCCTGCCGGTGGCCTACCTGCTGTTTCCTGACGAGGGCCACGGCTTCCGCCGCGCGGAGAACCAGATAGCCACGGCGCAGGCCGCCCTGGCCTTCCTCGGCGCCGTGCACGGCTTCAGCCCGGCTGACGACCTGCCGGAGCTCGACCTGCGCTGAGCGGGCTACCCCTCGTCGGGGTGACGGCGCTGCCGGTGGTGGATCAGCGTCGGCGGTTCGTCGGCTCCCGGCGGCGGCAGCAGGGTCGGCGGAACCTGAGGTTCGGAGGCCGGCTGCGGCACCATGCCGGCGGTGATGTCGAGGTCGAGCACCTGCGGAGCGCGGCGCAGTCGGCGCTGCACCAGCGAGGCGGCCCGGGTCAGCAGCGAGTTCATCACTATGTACATCACGGCCAGCACGAGCATGGTGGGAATCAGGTTGGCGAACGCGGTCGAGAAGTTGGTGCCCGCCCGTAGCAGCTCCAGGTAGCTGATCATGTAGCCCAGGGCGGAGTCCTTCAGGATCACCACCAACTGGCTCAGCATCGACGGCAGCATGGCGATGATCGCCTGCGGCAGCAGGATGGTCGACAGCGTCGTCATCGGGGTCAGGCCGACGGCCAGGCCGGCCTCCTCCTGCCCCTTGGGAAGCGAGTTCACGCCGGAACGCACCAGCTCGGCAATGACGCACGAGTTGTACAGGGTGAGTCCGACGACCACGCCGAAGAAGGGCAGGAAGTCCCCGGTGATCCGTAACGCGAACAGCCCGGCGTAGTAGGCGAACAGCATCATCATCAGCACCGGGACGGAACGGAAGAACTCGACGAACGCGCCGCACAGCCAGCGGACCCAACGGGCCTGGACCAGGCGGCCGACCCCCAGCGCGAGACCGAACACCAGCGACAGCACGACCGACACGACAGCGGCGACGATGGTGCCGAGCAGGCCGGGCAGCAGGTAGTTGGTCCACGCCGAAGCGGTGAGGAAGGGGGTCCACAACTCCGGGGACAGCTGGTTGTTGCGCGCGCGGTCGAGCGGTTCGGGCAGGTCGAGCATCCGCACGATGACGAAGGCGAGCAGCGCCAGCAGCAGCAACGCCCCCACCACGGCCAGGATCCGGTGCCGGGTCCTCGACTTCGGACCGGGGACGTCGAAGAGGACGGCGACCGGGGCGGTCATCGCGCCACCGCCAGCCGGTTGGACAGCCAGGTGAACAGGATCCCCATCGGCAAGGTGAGGACGACGAAGCCCGCCGCCATGATGAAGAAGATCGCGTACAGGTAGTTCGGTGAGAACTCGATCATGTTGCGCATCAGGAAGGCGGCATCGGCCACCCCGATGGTCGCCGCCACCGTGGTGTTCTTGGTGAGGGCTATCAGGGTGTTCCCCAGCGGCGCTATCGCGCCCCGGAAGGCCTGCGGCAGCACCACATGGCGCAGCGTGGGCAGGAACGCGAGGCCTATCGATCGGGCAGCTTCAGCCTGCCCGGCCGGGACCGTGTTGACCCCGCTGCGGATCGCCTCGGCGACGAAGGCTGCGTGGTAGAAGGCGAGCCCCACGACTGCCCACCGGAAGGCGTTTTCGAGGACATTGGCAGGGTCGAGCTGAATGGCGAGGATGTTGTTGAGCCCCAGCAGGCACAGCGCGAGGATCAGGGTGAGCGGGGTGTTGCGGAAGATGGTGACGTACCAGGCCCCGAACCGTTGCAGCACCGCTACCGGCGACACCCGGCAGACGGCGATGACAGTCCCGATCAACAGGGCCCCGACCGCCCCGCCGATGGTCAGCCTGATGGTCATCAGGAAGGCGCCCAGCACGTCGTAGCGCACGAACAGCTCAGCGAACCCCTGCATGGAACTCCCCTGCTCAGGGTTCCCCGGGGGCGCCGCGGGGGGGGGGGGGGGGGCGGGGGG
>JAEZGC010000214.1 GCA_023437345.1 Actinomycetes bacterium | reverse complement strand
GGGGCGGCACAGTACCATTTACGGCGCCTGTGGTGCGTGCGCGGGGCTGGGGATGGACGCCGGTGCGTGCGCGGGGCTGGGGATGGACGCCGGTGCGTGGCGGGTGGCGATCGATATGAACACCGGTGCGTGGCGGGTGGCGGTCGGGGATGGGCGGCGGCGCGTGGCGGGTGGCTGCCAGCGGGGCCGGCCGGGGCGGCGGGAACTTGGGTGCTGGCGCCGATCCGGACGCGGGCACCGTCCGGAGAGGCTGGTGGGCATGACAGACACACTTCTCGATACCCCCGTCCAGCTCGACCCGGTCAAGGCAAAGCACCGGGCGATGTGGGCGCTGGGCGACTACGACAAGGTGGCCACCGAGGTGGTCGCCGGGCTGGGCGAAGCGATCGTCGACGCCCTCGCCATCACTGCCCCCGAACTCGTGCTCGACGTCGCGGCCGGCTCCGGCAACGCCAGCCTGCCCGCGGCCCGCCGCGGCGCCCGGGTGGTCGCCACCGACCTCACCCCCGAACTGCTCGACGCCGGACGCCACCACGCCCACAGCGAGGGCCTCGAGCTGAACTGGCGACAGGCGGATGCCGACAATCTGCCGTTCGGCGACGCCGGCTTCGACGTCACGATGTCGACGGTGGGGGTGATGTTCGCCCCCTTCCACCAGCCGGTGGCCGACGAGCTCGTCAGGGTGACCCGGCCGGGTGGACGGATCGGGCTGATCAACTGGACCCCCGAGGGCTTCATCGGCCAGGTGTTCTCGGTCATGAAGCCGTACGCCCCGCCACCGCCGCCCGGTGCGCAGCCCGGGCCGCTGTGGGGCGTGCCCGACCACGTCAGGACCCTCCTTGGCGACCGGGTTGACGACCTGCGCGCCGAGCGCCGCGTGCTCGGGGTCGACAGGTTCGCCACCGCCGCGGACTTCCTCGACTTCTTCAAGCTGTACTACGGGCCGACGATCGCCGTGTACCGCGGCATCGCCGACGACCCGGCGACCGTCGCGGCCCTCGACAGCGACCTGCTGGCGCTGGCTGAGCGGTTCGGGGTCGGCGGCGACTTCGGGTGGGAGTATCTGCTGGTGACCGCCACCCGCCGCTGAAGGACGGCGACAGCTCAGGCTGCCCGGAGCCGGACGGTGAACGTCGTGGCTCCCGGCACGCTGTCGACAGCGACGCTGCCGTTCAGCGCACCGACCACCGCCGCGACGATCGCCAGCCCCAGCCCGGTGCTGGAGCCCCCCTCGTGGCGGACCCGGCTGGCCTCGGCCCTGGTGAACCGCTCGAAGACCCGGTCCCGGATCTCGGCGGGTACGCCGGGGCCGTTGTCGCTCACCCGGACCACCACCTCCGCCCCCTGGCGGCGAAGTGAGGTCACCACCCGGGTGCCCGCCGGGGTGTGCACCCGCGCGTTGGCCAGCAGGTTCGCCACCACCTGGTGCAGCCGGTGCGGATCGGCCATCGCCTGCAGCGCCTCGTCCGGCAGGTCGAGCTCCCACAGGTGCTGCGACCCTGCCGCCCTGGCGTCCTCGACGGCGTTCAGCACGATCTGGGTGACGTCGGTCGGTTGGACGGCGAGGCTCGGTTCGGCGTCGAGCCGCGCCAGCAGCAGGTCGTCGACCAGGGCCGACATCCGGTCTGACTCCGACTCGATCCGGGTCAGCGCGTGCCCGGTGTCGACGGGCAGGTCCTGCCCTGAGCGCCGGGTCAGCTCCGCGTAGCCGCGGATCGCGGCGAGCGGGTTGCGCAGTTCGTGGGAGGCGTCGGCGACGAACTGGCGCAGCTTGGTCTCGCTGCGGTGGCGTGCCGCGAGCGCCGCCTCGACATGGTCGAGCATCCTGTTGAACGCCAGTCCGACCTGGCCGACCTCGCTGCGCGGGTCGGTGTCGGCAGCTGGCACCCGGACGGGCAGGTGCCCCTCGCCGGACGCCAGCGGCAGCACAGCCACCTGGGCCGCGGTGCCCGCCAGCCGGTGCAGCGGGCGCAGGCTGCGTTCCACGAGCGCGCGAGCCAGCAGGAAGGACAGGCCGATAGCGCCAAGCGTGGCCAGCGCCGCCATTCCCACCTGCCGGGTGAGCGGGCTGCTGACCTCGCGGAAGGGCAGCGCGGCGACGCTGGTCCGGTCGGGCCGGGCGAGCGCCATCACGCGGTAAAGGCCGAGCCCTTTCACCGGGACCGTCCGCGCGGTGCCGTCGGCCTCAAGGGACAGCAGTTGGCGCACGGCTGCTTCCGTGAGTCCCTCAGGGCCCTGCGCCCAGAACCCGCCGCCGACTTCCTGCTCGATCCGGATCAGCCCGAACCCCTCAGGGTCGGAGGACCGGCCGTGCCGGTCTGACATCCTGGCGTTGAGCGCTGCCAGCAGCCGGCCGTCCACCTCCGAGCGCAGGATCTGGAAGCTCGCCAGGGCAGTGAACAGGCTGAGCGTGATGGTCACCGCCGCGACCAGGCCGGTGGTGCCCAGGACCAGCCGGCGGCTCAGCGTCCCCGCGCCCAGCAGCCGGGGACGGGGGACCGCTTCGGGGAGGGTCATTCCGCCGCCGGCTTGAGGACGTAGCCGGCGCCGCGCATGGTGTGGATCATCGGCGCCCGGCCGGCATCTATCTTCTTGCGCAGGTAGGAGATGTACAGCTCGACGACGTTGGCCTGGCCGCCGAAGTCGTAGTTCCACACCCGGTCGAGGATCTGCGCCTTGGACAGCACCCGGCGCGGGTTGCGCATCAGGAACCGCAGCAACTCGAACTCTGTGGCGGTCAGCGAGACCTCGTCCCCGCCGCGGAACACCTCGTGGGAGTCCTCGTCGAGGACGAGGTCGCCCACCACGAGGCGGGATTCCTCCCGGGAGGTGGTGGCGCCGCTGCGGCGCAGCAGACCGCGCAGCCGGGCGACGAGTTCCTCGAGGCTGAACGGCTTCGTGACGTAGTCATCCCCGCCGGCGGTCAGCCCGCCGATCCGGTCTTCCAGGGCGTCCCGTGCGGTCAGGAAGATGACCGGCACCTCGGGCTGCTCGGCGCGGATCCGCCGCATCACCTCCAGGCCGTCGAAGTCCGGCAGCATCATGTCGAGCACTATCGCGTCCGGCCGGGTCTTGCGCGCCACCTTCACTGCCTGCAGCCCGGACGCGGCTGTGGACACCTCCCAGCCTTCGTAGCGCAGCGCCATGCTGAGCAGCTCGGTGAGGCTGGGCTCGTCGTC
>JAEZGC010000159.1 GCA_023437345.1 Actinomycetes bacterium | reverse complement strand
GTGAAGAAGTCGGTCAGCGCGAGCGCGCGGCGGCTGCGGACACCGGGAATGTCATGGTCGTCGGTGGGGTGGACGCCGATTACCTTGATTGCGGGGTTCTGCTCCTTGAGGAACCGGCCGGCGCCGGTGATGGTGCCGCAGGTGCCCAGCGCCGCGACGAAGTGGGTCACCTCACCCTTTGTCTGCCGCCAGATCTCCGGGCCGGTGGTCCGGTAGTGAGCCTCAGGGTTGGCGCCGTTGCGGTACTGGTTGAGCTGGGTCCAGCCGGGCTGTTCGGCCAGCTCGGTGGCGCGCTGCATGGCACCCTCGGGCTGGCCCGGCATCGGGCACAGCGCGTCGTCCAGCTCGTGCAGGTCGGTCCCGAACAGCCGCAGCGCCGTCCGCTTCTCCAGCGGGATGGCGCGCGACAGCGTCGCGGCGAAGTTGTAGCGCCGGGCGTTGGCCACCATCGCCAGCCCGATCCCGGTGTTGCCCGAGGTGGGCTCGACCAGCGTCGAGAGGTCCTCGCCGCGCTCCTCGGCGTCAGTCACCAGGCTGGCCGCCACCCGGTCCTTCACGGCGCCGAACGGGTTGTACCACTCGAGCTTGGCGTACACCCTGGCGTGCCGGAACCCCCCGACCTGCCGCAGCCTGACGATCGGGGTCGGGTTGTCCACCCCCGGCAGCAGGTCGAGGATCGAGTCGTAGGTACGCAGACTGTGGTCGGGCACGGGTGGGCTCCAGGTCGGTTGGGCGAGCGGCGGACGCTGAGGCACCCCGCCACTGCGAACAACTCCGGGACCCTCCGGAAACTTCCACTCACTCACCTGAATGCCCGGTGATCAGGCCAGCAGCGACCGGTAGCGGGCCAGGATCGCCCACGAGCGACGGTTCCACGGACGCGCGCCGCCGGTGCGGGCGTCCGGTTGCGGGGGCCGGTCGCCGCGTCGAGACTGGACCGGTGGCAATGGAGGAGACGCCCCGCCAGCGGGCGAACAACGAGCGTGTCAAGCGGATGCCGTTCGCGGCGCTCTACCCCAGCTATGTCGCCAAGGTCGAGCGCAAGGGACGCACCCGCGGCGAGCTCGACACCGCGATCCGCTGGCTCACCGGCTTCGACGACGCGGACTTCCAGGGCCACCTCGCCGCCGGCACGACGGTCGCCGACTTCTTCGAGGCGGCTGACCTGCACCCCAGGGCCGTGACTGTCACCGGGGTCGTCTGCGGGGTACGGATCGCCGACATCACCGACCCACTGATGCGCCGCGTCCGGATCCTCGACAAGATCGTCGACGAACTCGCCGGGGGCCGCCCACTGGAGCGGGTCCTCCGGGCCGAGACCTGACCGGCCATCAGGGCTAGGCTGACTGGAATGTTCGTCCTGATGTCGGTGCACCACCCGCACTCCGAGCACCGCGAGGCGCTGATCGCCTCGATGCACCGCTACGCAGCCGCGATCGCCCAGAAGCCGGGCCTGGTGTCGGTGCACACCCTGGCCGATGCGGACTCCGCCCGGTTGGTCGGCCTGGCGATCTTCGAGTCGCAAGCAGCCTTCGAGGCCCTGGCTCCGCTTGCCCGGGCCGCCGTCGCCGACGACCCGTTCGCGGTGTGGGAACAGGTTCCTATCGACGGCCTCCGGCTCAGCGAGGTGTGACCGCCCCGCCGGCCCGGCATACCGCGGAGGGGGGTTCTGGTGATCGGGCCGCGGCATCGCCGGCGGAGCAATACGCTCGCCGGGGAGGCCGAGATGAGGATCGTGTTGTGGGCCGTCGCTGGACTGGCGGCCCTGATGTTCGTCGCATGGCTGGGGTTCCAGATCCAGCCGGCGAGCTTCGGCGCCCTGCGCCACCCCGGGCAGGAACCGCAGACCACCACCATCCCGGCCGGCCTTCCGGCGCCCGTCGACAGGTTCCTGCGAGCCACCTACGGGGGTGACAGGATTCCCGTCCTGTCCACGGTCGTCCTGTCCGGGCGCGCCAAGATGCGACCGGCCGGCCCGCTCTACCTGCCTGCCCGGTTCCGCTTCGTGCACAACGTGGGCCACGACTACCGCCACTACTTCGAGGCGACCTGGTTCGGCATTCCCATCCTGACCGTCGACGAGGGCTACGTGGACGGGGTGAGCTTCTTCGACTCGCCGGTGGTCGGCAGCCAGGCCGACCACCCCAGGCTCCGCCAGGGTGCCAACCTCGCCCTGTGGACCGAGGCGATGATGTTCCCGGCCGCCCTGGTGCTCGACCCGCGGGTGTCCTGGCAGGCGGTCGACGACGACACCGCTGTGCTGCGCGTGCCGTTCGAGGCGGGCCACGAATCGGTGACAGTCCGCTTCGACCCCGACACCGGCCTGGTGACCACCATGGAGGTCATGCGCTACCGCAGCACCACCGACTCGAGGAAGACGCTGTGGATCCCCAGCAGCGACGAGTACGCAGTCCTTGGTGGGGCCACGATGAGCGTCACGGGATCGGCGACCTGGTTCGACCAGAAGTACGCCTGGGCCACCTTCCACGTCGAGGACGTCGTCTTCAACGCCGACCTGTCCGACTACCTCCACGCCCGCGGCCAGTAGCGCGAGAACACCGGCGACGCTCGCGGGGCCGCTTGCGACAGATCTGCTTCTGGATCGCGTCCGGGCGCTGGTCGGCGGCCTCGACCGCACATCTGGGCTCAGTTCTGTCCGGTATGGGGCTTCGAGTGGCTCGCCGCCCGGGCCTCAGCTGCCAGTGTTGCGGGGCCGGCCGGCCTTGGCGTACATCTCGTCGATCAGGTGGGCGAACCGCTTCTCCACCTCACGCCGCTTCACCTTCAGCGTCGGGGTGAGCAGGCCGTTCTCCTGGGTGAACTCCTCGACCATCATCCGCAGGTCACGGATCTGCTCGTGGTTGGCCAGCCGGGAGGTCAGGGCGGCGACCCTGTCCCGGATCTCGCCGAGCACCGCCGGGTGGGACAACAGCTCGTCGCGGTGCGCCCAGCTGACCTGCAGCTGGCGCGCGATGTCCTCCAGCTGCGGCAGCGACGGCGAGACGAGCAGGGTGAGGTAGGGGCGGTTGTCGCCCAGCAGGATCGTGTACTCCAGCAGCGGGTCGGCCGCCAGCATGCCCTCGATCGGGCCGGGGGCTATGTTCTTGCCGGTGCTGGTGACGATCAGGTCCTTGATCCGGTCGGTGATCTTCAGGTAGCCGTCGGCGTCGACCTCCCCGACATCACCGGTGTGCAGCCAGCCGTCCACCAGGACCGCGGCGGTCTCCTCCGGCAGACCCCAGTAGCCGACCATCACGTTGGGCCCGCGGTAGCAGATCTCGCCCTCGTCGGTGAGCTTCACCTCGGCGCCGTCGATCACCTGACCGACGGTGCCGAACCGGTAGGCGGCCGGGGACGGGAAGCTGACCAGCGGTGAGGCCTCGGTCAGCCCGTAGCCCTGCAGCACCAGCAGTCCGCAGGCGAAGAAGAACTCCTCGATCTCCGTGCGCAGCGCCGCCCCGCCGCAGGCCAGGACGGTCTTGGGTCCGCCCATCGCGGCCCTCACATTGCCAAGGACGAGCTTGTCGGCCAGCCGGAACCTCGCGGTGAGCAGCGCGGACGGCGTGCGCCCCTGCGCCACAGCGGTGTGGTAGCGACCGCCGACCCGCAGCGCCCACGCCATCAGCCGCTGCTTGACCGCCGACCCGGCGACCTTCTCCTTGGCGGTGCTGAACACCTTCTCGTACAGCCGCGGGACGCTGACCAGCATGGTCGGCTCGGCGAGCACCAGCTGCTCGGCCACGGTGCGCGGGTCGGGCACGTAGGTGTTGAGGCAGCCGGTGGTGAGCACGACGAACGTCCAGGCGCGCTCCAGGGCGTGGCTCAGCGGCAGGAAGCACAGCGATGAGCCGTCAGGGTTGAGCGACAGGTGCCGGGTCAGCACCGTGACCTGGTGGGTGAACCCGCGATGGTGGAGCATCACGCCCTTGGGCAGGCCGGTGGTTCCTGAGGTGTAGACGATGGTGGCCAGGTCCTCGCCGGTGGCGTCGGCCAGGCGCTGGTCGACCGCCGACTGGTCGGTGGGCGCGGCGCTGAGCTCGTCGGCCAGGGTGGCGACCTCGGGCGCGGCCACCGGATCGAAGCAGACCACCCGCTCCAGGTGGGGCAGGCCGTCCCGCAGCGGCGCGAGCCGGGCCCATTCCTGCTCGCCGGCGAGGAAGATGAGCCGCGCGCCGCAGTCGCCAAGAATGTGCTGCAACTGGTCGGGGGTGCTGGTCGGGTAGAGCGGGACGACGACCAGCCCGGCAGTCAGGCAGGCCAGGTCGACCAGGCTCCACTGCGGCAGGTTGGGCGCGAACAGTGCTACCCGGTCTCCGGGCTGCAGCCCGAGGTCGATCAGGCGGGCCGCGAGGCTGCGCACCTGGTCATTGAGTTCGGCGTAGGTCTGCACCGTCCAGCCGTCCCCGGACCGGACCCGGGTGGCGGGCCGGGTGGCGTGCACGGCGGCGGAGGCGGCGAACATGACCGCGACGTTGCTGGTGTCCATCGGGGTTCCCCTCA